>NZ_QJTG01000004.1:29979-270560 GCF_003217275.1 Bacillus sp. 196mf | reverse complement strand
AACTTGAACTAACTCCTGTTCTTGTTCAGGGGATAATTTACGTGGTGCTCCTGTTGATTGTCCCATGATTAAGCCATCTAATCCTTTTTCTTTATAAGCATTCACATAATTATAAATCGTTTTTTCAGAACGACCGATCATGTTCATAATTTCTTTTATAGAATAGCCTTGTACATAGAAATAGATCGTTTGATAACGTTCATACATGCGTTTATTTTTAGTCGTTTTCATTGCTACAAGTAGGTTCTCTTTTTCGTTTTGATGTGCATTTGTCATTTGGCTCCGCTCCATTTGTCGATAAGTGTTACGTATATATTTCGACAAATAGTAGCTGTAACCTTTTAATTCAACTTATATATATCTTCATAAATAGATTTTTCTACATCAGGAAGAACTGTGTATATACTCTTACCGATTAAAGCTTCTAATTCTTTCTTAATCGCATAAAACCCTTTCCAATGTAAAGATGTATGAGATGTTGTACCATGACGCAAACCAACAGAAATTAATCTTCTTTCCAGCGTAGTAAAGCCATCCGCATCAGCAAGAGCGTCACAAAGAGTAATTACTTTATTATATAAGTCGTAGTTACTATGTTCATTCAATATTGCAACTAATCGGCTTTTCATATGGTCAGGAACGAGACTCCATTCCGCTGCGATATCTATATGTTCATTTTTACAGGGAAATGAGTGTGTCACACAAATAATGGCGTTTCCTGTATATCCTAAATCATTCATATACATATAACCATCATAGGAATGAATGACCGATTTGGTAAAACCTTTGTATCTTCCGATATCATGCAAAAGGGCAGCGTTATATGCTATGTCAGCATCTAGCTTGTACCCTTTTTTTATAAGTTCTATAATTATGTTTTCAGTTGCATGAGCAACATGTAGTGAATGTTCAAACCAAGGGCCCGGGTTTTGTTCATATGCCCATTCGAGTAATTCTTTTGCGTACGTTCTATCTAATATATATTTCATATCGTTATCCTTTCAAAAAAAATCATATCTTAATATAAATTCATCTTATTATTTCATTATTCCTTCTTTAAAAATTGTTACAATGAAACAAAAGGGGGAAAAGTAATGCGAAATTTAGTAATTGAAGAAATTAAGAAACTAGAAAATGATATGGAAGAACTTTCGAAACTTTTGAAAATGGTTGTAAATGATGGGGCATCAATTGGTTTTTTGCCTCCACTGGAACAAAAAGACGCAACAAAGTATTGGCAAACAGTATTAGCGCCAGAAGTGATATTGTATGTGGCTAAAATAAACAACGAAGTAGCAGGGAGTATTCAATTACAATTAGTTACAAAGCCTAACGGAATTCATAGAGCCGAGATTTGTAAATTAATGACTCATCCAAACTTTAGACGTAACGGTATTGGACGATCGCTTATGCAAAAAGCAGAGGAACGAGCAAAGCAAGAAAACAGGTCTCTTTTAGTATTAGATACTAGAGAAGGAGATCCTTCCAATAAATTGTACAAATCACTAGACTACCAAGAAGTTGGAACAATACCAGGGTATGCAATTTCTCCGAATGGAAAGTTAGATGCTACGGTTATTTATTATAAAAACATTTAAGGTATAATCAAACGGGGAGAGTGCTTAATTATTAGTAAGTGAATAATAAACGACTATTTTTAACACAGTCTATATTTTTCTGGCGGTGTTAAAATAGTTAATTATAATCTAATTAACGCACTAAATGAATTTGAGAAAGTTTTTAGAGGGTTCTTTTAGTAATGATTCTCGTCTTATAATAAATGTAGAGAAGATGACTAGGCAACTATAGTTATTTTCGCTTTATTATTGGAAGGGGATGAAAGAATGAAAACGAATAGTTTACAAAAGATGAAGAAAGTTATTTTAAGTGGTGGCGTATTACTTACGGGATTATTAACATTTGGATTTTCAGAAAAGGCTTCAGCTCATGGATATGTAGAATCACCAGCGAGCCGATCTTATTTATGTAAGCAAGGGGTAAATGTAAATTGTGGACCGATTCAATATGAACCACAAAGTGTAGAAGGGATAGGTGGATTTCCGCAACTAGGACCTTCTGATGGACAAATTGCAGGGGCTGGTCATTTTCCTGCGTTAGATGTTCAAACTGTAGATAGGTGGAAGAAAGTTACGTTAAATGGCGGAACGAATACATTCAAGTGGAAACTTACGGCTCCTCATAGTACAAAAGAGTGGAAATATTATATTACGAAAAAAGGTTGGAATCCAAATAAACCTTTAACGCGATCAGATTTAGATTTAGTGCCATTCTATGTGAAAAATGACGGTGGAGCTAGACCAGGGACAACAGTAACGCACGAAGCAAATGTACCAACTGACCGTAGTGGATACCATCTTATTTTAGCTGTTTGGGAAATTGCAGACACTGGAAATGCGTTTTATCAAGTTATAGATGTAAACCTTTTGAATAATGGCTTAGCTTCAAATTTCGCTTTTAACAACGTAGTGCAAACTCCTACACTATTTTAATTGAAACATATATTTCGATCATCTAATTCATTTTAGATGATTTTTTTTATGAAAATGATGAAAAATATAGAAGAAAGTGCAATTATTTATAAAAAAATATGCTTTAAATATTGTCATATTTGCTTCTTTAAGATATCCTTTTCATGAAGAGGTGGAAAACATGGAAAAAGTACTAGTTTTCGGGCATAAAAACCCAGATACAGATGCAATTTGTTCTGCAATTGCTTATGCAGAATTGAAAAAAGAATTAGGAATGAATGCTGAGCCTGTACGTTTAGGCGAAATCAGCGGTGAAACTCAATTTGCGTTAGACTATTTTAAAGTAGAAGGACCGCGTTTTGTTGAGACAGTAGCAAGCGAAGTGGACAACGTTATTTTAGTTGACCATAACGAGCGTCAACAAAGTGCTAACGATATCGAATCAGTTCGTGTGTTAGAAGTTATTGACCATCACCGTATTGCTAACTTTGAAACAAGCGATCCTATATACTATCGTTGTGAGCCAGTTGGCTGTACAGCTACAATCTTAAACAAAATGTACAAAGAAAATGGCGTAACAATTCGTAAAGAAGTTGCAGGTTTAATGTTATCTGCAATTATTTCAGATTCTTTACTATTCAAATCTCCAACTTGCACAGAACAAGACGTAGCAGCTGCTCGTGAATTAGCGGAAATCGCTGGTGTAGATGCTGATAGCTATGGCTTAGAAATGTTAAAAGCTGGTGCTGACTTAAGCGGAAAAACAATGGAGCAATTAATCTCTCTTGACGCTAAAGAATTCCAAATGGGTAATGCGAAAGTTGAAATCGCACAAGTAAACGCTGTTGATACAAACGACGTTCTTGTACACCAAGCGGAACTTGAAAAAGTAATCTCTGCAGTATTAGAAGAGAAAGGTTTAGACCTATTCTTATTCGTTGTAACTGATATCTTAACTAACGATTCTGTCGGTCTTGCGATCGGTAAAGCAGCAAACGTTGTTGAGAAAGCATACAACGTATCACTAGAAAACAACACAGCTACTTTAAAAGGTGTTGTATCTCGTAAAAAACAAATCGTACCAGTATTAACAGAAGCATTCCAAGCTTAATTTTATTGAGTACACATAAACAGCAAGGACAAGTAGTCAGATTGGCTACTTGTCCTTTTTTATCTCTAAAAAACAGAAAATTAAAAACGGGAGGATTGTGTATGTTGAATGATTTGGAGAGTAAATTACAGTCACTTTTAGAGCGAAATATTACGTCGGTTTCAGAATTAGAGAGCTGGCTTTCGGAGGAGCTGCGTTTAAACGCAGAAATAGAAGAAGAGTTAACGATTAATTTAATCGCTATGTATAGAGATACAAAAGATAGTAATATACGTGATATACATATGTATAACCAAAATGAAATTCAGCCACTTTTAAAAAGATACAATGCAAAATTTGACCAGAAATTTAGAGATTGTCCGTTTTCTGATTTATTAGATGAGCAGAAATATGGATTTATGAAAAAAGCAAGATTTGTGAAGAGTGAAATGTTTAATGAAAAGAACATAGCGCTTTCCGTTAAAGAGCAAGAACTTATTACGAAATATAGAGAAATAATGTCTAACATATCTATTAATTGGGAAGGCGAGCAAAAGACGTATGCATACGTAAAAGCAAGGATAGATAACCCAAATAGAGCTATTCGTGAAAAAGCTTGGTACGCTTTATGCGAAGCAAGAAGTATAGTAAAAATAGAAATAGATTGTATTATGAAGGAACTCGTACAATTGCGGAATCAGATGGCTTTAAATGCAGGGTTTAATAATTATAGTGAGTATGCCTTTAAACAAAAAAATAGAGATTACAGTATTGAAGATTGTTATAAGTTTCATGAGTCGATAGAAAAGTGTGTTGTACCAATTTGGAAACAGTTAGGAAGTCTTTTTAAAAAGAATCTTGATGTAAAAACGTATCGTCCTTGGGATCTTGCTCCTTGTAATTTGCAAAAATCTTCATTTGAAAATTACATTGATTTATTGGATGGGGTTGAAGAAATGTTTCGGAAGACAGATTCATGTTTTCATGAGGAATTTACTCATATAAGGGAAGCGGGATTAATTGACGTACAAGAACGGAAAAATAAAGCATCAGGAGCTGCTTGCTTTACCTTACCTCATAGTAAAGACGTTTTTATTTATTCTAATTTTAGTCCTTCATTTTATGCAATTCATGCATTAATACATGAATTGGGGCATGCATTACATTTTCATAAACAATTTAACAATGAAAGTAGTATGCAGGAAAGATACCTTCGTGAAGAGGTGGCGGAACTTTATTCCCTTAGCCTGGAGTTATTATTAATGGATAAGCTTACTATTTTTTATACGCAAGAGGATGATTATAAAGAAGTACAGCGAGTTCAATTATATCGTACTTTATCGTTATTAATATCGTCAGTTTCAGGAGATGTATTCCAGCACTGGCTTTATACAAATCCAAATCATTCACCAGAAGAGCGAGATGAGAAATATATTGAACTATGTAAAAGGTATCAATATTCATCAGTTGATATTGCAGGAGTAGAGAATGAAATTGGTTCTAGTTGGTTCGAGTCATTTCACTTTGTTCAGTTTCCTTTTTATAAAATTGAATATGCAATTGCGCAAATAGGAGCGATTCAATTGTTTCAAATTTATCGAGAGAATCCGGAACAAGCGATTACTTTCTTTAAAGAGGGAGCGAGTTCAGATTGGAATTTATCTATACAGGAAATATATAAAAATACAGGTGTTGCGTTTGACTTTTCGGAAGAAAGGATACAAAGTACTGCAAGGGCTATTTTAGATTTGATTAACGAATTAAAATAAGGATAGCGTTAGCTATCCTTATAATTGTTTATTCGTAAGATTTTTTCTTGTTTATATAAAATGTGATTATCGCAGTAATGAAGAAAATAGGTATCGCATACACTTGCCCAACAAATAACTTCCAGCCGACATAATTGTAGCCTTCAGATGCTGGGATGATAACGGAAATAACACAAACGATAAAATAGACTAATAGTGCAGGGATAATAGTTTTCATTTTTACGAACCTCCTTTTTAATTTTTATTAATACATCATAATATTACAATTTATTTTTATTATTTTGAAGAAAAAAAGAAAAAATTTTTATGGTATTATAATATTTGCATTGAGAGTGATCCATAGTACTTATATGGTAAAATGTGTAATTAAAACTTTCAGAATTATTATATAGTATTTCGAGAGAAAAATGTACAAAATAATGGATTTTATTTATTGAAGTAAAGGGAGTAGAAATATATATGAAAAGGCTATGTATAATTCCATGTGGAAAAAAGAAAATCTGGGATAAGCATTCAAACTACGGACCGATGGAAGCAAAAGATGTATATATTAGTCCGTTCGGAAAAGCATGTCAGGCGTACGCATCCATGTTTTTCGAAAACTGGGTTATATTATCAGCGAAACATGGATTTTTAAGGCCAAATGATATTGTATTAAAAAACTATGATCTTGCATTTGATTCAAAAAGCGATGAGGTAATAAGTATAGAGAAATTACAAAAACAGATGGTAGATAAAAGTTTACTACAGTTTGACGAAATCGTCTTACTAGCAGGGAAGAAGCATAAAAAAGTAGTGACAAAGTTATATCCAGAAGAAATGATTACATATCCGCTAGAGGAGTGTAAAGGAATTGGGTATATGTTGCAGAGGTTAAAAGAGGCAGTGAAGGAGGAGGCGGAAATATAGGTATAGTTTCGGTCACCATGATCTTAAACTTTATTTAGGGAACTTAAAAGTAAAATAGAGTTTTTAAGCATCGCCAAAAAGGTGATGCTTTTTTGTTCGTGTTACCATTCAAGTTAATACAATTTAGAGAATAAAGAATCCGATTTGTGAAGTGACATCTCTTTTTTTAATCGAAAACGAATTGCCTTCACTTTTAGAAAATGTATGACGTATTGGTCTGGAAATATCGATAAATTTACAGCTTGGTTAGATTCACGTAAGTGGTACTATGAGTATGTGAGATAAGACTAATTATTATATAATCTTCTAACTCTACTTATGATATGGAGAAAATAGACTAATATACAAGCCTTTGTATACTTCCTCCTAAATAGAATATGATGAATTCTATTTAGGAGGAAGTATATTCATGAGGAATACTTGTCATTGTGGGCATTCCCGAAATTGTAATAAATTTTGGGATGATTTAATGTTTGGGAGATGTAGATGTAAATGCAGAGATTTTCACGAATGTTGTTGCAAAGAGAAACCGAAATGTGAGTGTGAAAAATGTCATTGTAAAACAAAACCGAAATGCCATTGTAGGGATGAAGAGGAAGGGGATTAATAATAAAAAAGAGTACGATACGTACTCTTTTTTTTGGGGGGAATTATAATCCATCTTGAACAGATTTCTTTACAATTACCCATGTGTCTTTCTTTTTAACCGTTATAGCTACATTAGTTCCATTAGATTCCTTATAAAAGATATATCCATTGTTTGAGTTTACATATGTTACTGGTTCGCCTATGCAATCTCGCGAGCAGGATTTGTTGACCAATTCAATTAGGGATAGTTCGCTTGGATCGGTTTTGCTTGCTTCTATAACAGCATCAAGGCTTGTTTTTCGATAACCTTGCAAGTTTATATGAAAAAGCTGCTCTATTTCTCCTGTAATGCTAGTATTCATTACTTCTACTGAATTCTTTTTTTCTTGAAGGAATCCGTTTTCATAAAGTAATTTTGCATATCCAATCCATGCTATTAATACTAGCATGAAAAACATACCCGTCAGTTTAAGTATTCGAAGTCGTTTGCTTATAATTGTTTCTGAGTATTTCATTCAGTCTAATCCTCCAATGTTTTTAATTTAAAATATGCTTGGATACGTATTTTTAGAAGAGGATGAGGGTGAATGAGTTTTCAATAAAAAAGAAAACATCTAGAGTTAGATGCTTTCTTTTTTGTATTTTTCGCTATCTGTTAGTTACATGTTTCATAAGTGGTCTTATTTCTTTAACCGGTGGTTTCTTATCATAGGCATCAACGTAAGAAAAGTAGTAGTTTAAGTTTCTTAGAAGACCTTTTCCTATTTTTGCACTTAAGAAAGGAAATACTTGTCCGGTATAATCATCGAGAGATTTACAGTAATATTTTTCGTCTAAATATATGCTGTATTTACATGTTAGTTCTACTAAAGAATTACCTTCATCATCAAATACTTCTTTAGAATCAATAATATCTATTAGTGCAAATTTTTCATTTAGGTAAACTTTCTTTTTTTTCTCGTGTTTATTTGTGAGTATAAAAACGAGACCAATGGCGTTAATCAAACTATTTCCTCCTATAAAAAACGGATATTAATAAAATATATCGATATAAGCTAAATGTAAAGAGGAGAGGTGAAATATCATGGATAAAAATAAGTCGATTTATGTTGGGAAATCGACTTATTTTTATCCAGTATTAATGAGTAGTAACCTACTCTGATTAAAGTTTCACTTTATTGAAAGACTTGCGGGAATTGTTTTACGATTGCGTTTGTTATCATGTCAGCCATTTCTAATGCTTCTTTTTCAATTTTATCGTAAAGTTTTACTCCTGCTTCATAATCTTTATTTAGGAAGGCAAGTGCTTCTGCTTTCGTTAGTGCTAAATGTTCATAAAACATTTTTCTAAATTCTTCTTTATCTATATATGGGTTGATACTGTTAAGAAATTCAATAATTGCGTCACCATTAGCGTACCATTTTTTCTCTATAGCGGCCGCTGCATTTTGATTACCAGCTTTTGCGGCTTTAACAAGATCCGCTGCAATTACTAAGTGATCTTTAATTAATGCACTATATTTTTTCACTGCATCCTCACCGTAAAATGGTTCAAGTGATAGTCCCATATGTGTTGCGTTTTGTAGAAGTCGTCCAACAGTAACATTAACATCTGGTAAATTAAATACTATACTTATAATAGCCAATCTCGTCCAAGCGACGTGTTGTTCCCATAAAGAACGCATATACCCTTTTAAAAAATTCTCATTTTTACTAATTCGGTAGTTCCGTACGGATAAATCATAGTTTACATAAGGGTTATGGTAGGGGGAGTAATACGATTGCCAATAAGAATACATAAATAGTAACACTCCTTTGAACATGTATAACTCAAAGTATGATGAAGATTTATTTTTAGTTACGTGTCCTAGATTATTTTTAGGGAATTTGAAATGGAGAAATTCAATGAATGGTGTTGTGGTATATATGAATAAATTGAATATAAAGTAAAAGAGGGTCTGTAAGGGAAGTTGCAGACCCTCAAAAGGGTATTGCCGAGATGTCGGACTCGACTACGTAATGTTATCATAAAATTCTTTTGGAAAAACCTGGTAAATGTGTCCAAATGAAATTGGGACCTTCATACAGTCAAAGGGACCTGCTTCCCGCGGCAGGCCCCAATAACTAGATAATGTCGATGAGCAAAAAACTCATCTGGAGTACTTTTATAGTAACAAGTAAAATGTGTTTTGTGTATTGAGAAAGAAGAATTGCATAATTATATGTGAACAATTTAGATCCCAACAATTTATGATTATCATTAATTGTTGGGATCTAAATATGGTTATAAAATGGAGAAAAGACTTAGAAGTGAGATCGAGGTACACAGAAGTATGTAATCATGAAAAAGACCTGCTAATATAAGCAGGTCAACTTAAGGGGTTTATCCAACAGATTATTATATATGGTAACAACTGAATTGTAGTAAGTCTATACATTTAATATTGAGAAAAATTCTGTGAATGATATATTTTTTGCACATATATTAACGTCTAAAAAGTTGAGAAAGAAAATTAAAAAGCTTTTTATAAGAGAATAATGGCTGGTACTTATAGTATGATTCATATTTCCACGCATCATTATTAGAGAATTGGAGTTTTTGTGTTTTCGTTTTTGCCTTGATGGAACTCATATTACGATGTTTCATATAGTAACCTCCTGAATTTATATGTATACGATTAGTAGTATTCAAGAAAGAGAAATAAAATGAACATTTAAATTGAAACTCTTTCTTCTTGTGTACTGGATTTACGTTATAAATGTTGTAAAACATATAAAATAATGATGCTAATTCATATTAAATAAGTGAAGAAACATAGAATAATGAAAAAACAATAAGCATCTAATCATCCCTTTCAAGTCGCATAAGTGATTGATATAATAGAAGTAGATGAAAGATAAAGAAAAGCGGGTGACTCTTTTTTGTTTACTAAAGCACAAGAACTTTTAGCGTCCTACTTTGGTTATTCTTCGTTTCGAAGAGGACAAGATGAAACAATTAAAAATGTACTAGATGGGAAAGATACGGTTTGTATTATGCCAACGGGTGGTGGTAAGTCGATTTGTTATCAAATTCCGGCATTAGTATTTGAAGGAACGACGTTGGTTATATCGCCTCTAATATCACTTATGAAGGATCAAGTAGATACATTGGTACAGAATGGCATTTCAGCTACATATATTAATAGTTCTATATCTATTGCAGAAGCAAATCAGCGAATTCAATTAGCGAAACAAGGACATTACAAGTTACTTTATGTGGCGCCTGAGCGTCTTGATTCGATGGAGTTTGTTGATCAACTTATCGATATGAAAATCCCTATGATTGCGATTGATGAAGCACACTGTATTTCACAGTGGGGACATGATTTCCGTCCAAGTTATTTACATATACATCGCATATTAGATTATCTTCCAGAAAAGCCGCTCGTATTAGCATTAACAGCAACAGCAACACCGCAAGTACGTGATGATATTTGTAACACACTTGAAATTAATCAAGAAAATACAATTATGACAACGTTTGAGCGTGAGAACTTATCGTTTTCTGTCATTAAAGGGCAAGATCGAAATGCATATTTGGCGGATTATATTCGTCAAAATCAAAAGGAATCCGGGATTATATATGCAGCTACTAGAAAAGTAGTCGATCAGTTATATGAAGATTTAATGAAGGCAGGTGTTTCTGTATCAAAATATCATGCTGGTATGAGTGATAGTGATCGAAATGAGCAACAAGAACTCTTTTTACGAGATGAAGTAAGTGTAATGGTAGCAACATCTGCATTCGGGATGGGTATTGATAAATCGAATATTCGTTACGTAATTCATTATCAGCTTCCAAAAAATATGGAAAGTTACTATCAAGAAGCAGGACGTGCTGGTCGTGACGGATTAGATAGTACATGTATATTGTTATATTCTTCTCAAGATGTACAAGTACAGCGTTTTTTAATTGATCAATCAACTGGAGAATCACGTTTTTCAAATGAACTTGAAAAATTGCAAAATATGACCGATTACTGTCATACAGAACAATGTTTACAATCATTCATTTTGCAATACTTTGGAGAAGAACCGAAAGAAGATTGTGGACGCTGTGGTAATTGTACAGACAATCGCGAGAGCATCGATGTGACAAGGGAATCACAAATGGTTTTATCATGCATGATTAGAACGAACCAACGCTTTGGAAAGCAAATGATAGCGCAAGTATTAACGGGGTCGAAGAATAAGAAAGTTATTGAATTTAATTTTCATACTTTACCAACGTATGGGCTTTTATCGAACCGTAGTGTAAAAGAGGTCAGTGAGTTTATTGAGTTTTTAATTTCAGACGAGTTAATTGCAGTTGAACATGGCACTTATCCGACGTTAAAAGTAACTGAAAAAGGGAAAGAAGTATTACTTGGTAAAGAGAATGTTTTACGAAAAGAACGAGTAGAGACAAGACAAATTGTTCAAGACCATCCTTTATTTGAAGTGCTTCGTGAAGTACGTAAAGAAATTGCACAAGGAGAAGGTGTACCTCCGTTCGTTATTTTCTCTGACCAAACATTGAAAGATATGTGCGTGAAAATGCCGCAAAGTGATTCCGAATTGTTGACGGTAAAAGGTATCGGAGAACACAAACTTGTGAAATATGGCTCGCACTTCTTACAAGCAGTTCAGCATTTTATTGAAGAAAATCCAAATTATGCTGAAACGATTAAGACAGAAGTAGTTTCAGAGCGTAAAAAGTCAGGAAAAGCGTCCGCAAATTCTCATTTAGAAACGTATGAAATGTATAAACAAGGTATTGATTTGAATGAGATTGCAAAAGAACGCAACTTATCAAGACAAACAATCGAAAACCATTTAATTCGCTGCTACGAGGATGGAATGGAAGTAGAGTGGCAAAGTTTTGTTCCAGCAGAGTATGAATCTCTTATTGAAACTGCCGTTCAAAATGCAGAGGGTGGTCTGAAATCTATTAAAGAACAGCTTCCGAATGAAGTGAGTTACTTTATGATTCGTGCTTATTTACAAATAAGAAAGTAGAGACATATAAAGGGGATAAGAATTTATGTATCATGTTTTCGTTTATGGCACGTTAAGAAGAGGACAAACGAATGCTCATTATATGCAAGGTGCAACATGCATCGCAGACAGAGCTTGGACATATGGAAAATTATTTGATACGAATGAAGGATATCCGGCCATGACTTATTCGATTGAAGAACAGGTGTATGGAGAAGTTTATGTAGTAAATGATGAGATATTGTGTAAGTTAGATGAACTAGAAGAATATACAGGTAATGCGGAGACTGATTTATATGATCGAATCACGCAAACAGTATATGTTGCTGATAGAGAAATTGAGGCATATGTGTATATCGCTCAAGATAAAAAGATGTTAAAGAAAGTGATAGAATCTGGTGACTGGCTTATGTATCAAAAAATATAATAAGGTAGTTTTAAAAATTGGAAAGCAGATAATGACGAATTCATTATCTGCTTTTTATTGTGTGAATAATTGTCGTTCTCTTTTTATTCTTATAGTTCTTAGTACGATTCCAATTCCGAGAAATAAAACAGTAGCAGCGACCCCGCTAATAGGATTTAACCAAAAATCACTACTGTTTGTAAGGGTAATAATCCCTGTTATGGTAACTAAAACAGTAGGAACAGCATCCTCGATCGCATGCATGATAACGCATGGCCAGACGGATTTTGTAAGTCTATATATTTCAACATACATAATTGACCAACAAACCATAAGGATACAGCCAGATAAAAGCATATTTAATCTTGAGATAGATTCAAAATATTCATTTGGCAAAAAGACTATATAATATGCAGCATGCCAAAGTGCCCAAATTAAACCAGAAATAATATAAATGTACCAATCATTTAGATTTAGTTCAATCAACTTTGGAGTTAAATAACCACGCCAAGAAAACTCTTCAAAAATATTTTTAATAAAGTTACCAATAGTAGACATGACTATGAGTGACAATAACGTGGATATATCAAAACTAGCAATATGAGCTACTCCAAAAATGAGCGATATGCTTATCGTTATTACTGTAACGAATGGATAAATAAGTAGTGCAGTGAAATACCATATAAAGTTTCCTTTCAAATTTGGCTTGATGCCAAAATCATTCCAATCTCGGCTAATAACTCTAAGTAAAATGCTTACGAGGAAAGGTAATATTAGCCATAACCCCATACCTAAAGTATTTCCTTCAGGTTGATTTGTTAGAAGAGAATCTAGAAATACCCCAATCCATCCACTGGCCAAAACAGTTAATACAAAAATAAGTAAATATAACTTTAGTGATTTCTTTTTCGCGACATTCATTTGAAGAGCCTCCTTTACTTTTGTTTATCCTACTATTTATGGGCAGTAAAACGCCCATTGATTAAAGTCTTTAATTTTTACAATGTTTTTTAATAAATAAATTAAATAGGAGACAAATAGAAAGTAGTATCTTTTGCATGCATCACTATACTATATGTGTATTTGTGTGATTTAGATGTTGCATATTCTTTTTAAATTAGAAAGATGAAAAGTAAGTTTTTTCGAAAAATTCAAATGGAAACTATTGACTTTATGATTGGATTTTTAATACAATAATACTTCGACTGAAAAATTAGAACGGACAGGAGGGAATCGTCGAAATGAGCAACATATTTGAAGATGAGTTACAAAAAATGAAGGATACTTTACATACGATGGATGAGCAATTGGATAAGCTTGAAAAAATCCCAGTTTATTATGGAGAAGATTTTAAAGAGCAAATTCTTGAAAGTATGAGAGAGTCTAATAGACAAAATTTACGTATTGGTGTGCAAGAGCCGTACTTTGGAAGGTTAGATTTTCAGGAAGATGGTAAAGAAGCAGTTATGCCGATTTATATTGGAAAAGTAGGGGTTTCGGATATGGACACGATGAAACCAATCATTATTGATTGGAGAGCACCTGTCGCAAGTATGTTTTATTCATTTACCGGTGGAGAAGAATTAGCATTTTATCAATCACCAGATGGGTTAGTAGAAGGTGATGTGTATTTAAAACGAAACATTTCTATTCGAAAAAGAGAACTTGAACGTGTTGTTGATACATATGTAAAAGGAAATGAAGATGTATCGCATGCCGATGATTTTCTTCTATATCGATTAGGTGAGAATAAAGATAATAAGCTAAAGGATATTGTTTCAACGATTCAATCGGAACAAAATGATATTATTCGAGCGGAAAGAAATTTACCATTACTTATTCAAGGGGTTGCAGGGAGCGGAAAGACAACAATCGCTTTACATCGCCTTGCTTTTTTGATTTATGAATATCGTGAGCAGCTAGAAGCTGAGAGAATGATCGTATTTGCGCCGAATAGTCTGTTTTTAGACTATATTTCGAGTGTACTTCCTGAATTAGGTGTAGGGAATATTAGTCAAACAACGTTTTCGGATTGGGCATTACGTACGTTAGATGATTCAGTTATACTAAAGCAGACAGAAGAAAAATTGAAAGAAGCATTTTCAATTAATCGTGATGAAAAGAAGGTAATGCTAGGTAAATTAAAGGGTACGTTGGAATTTAAGACGTATATTGAAGAGAGAATGATCCAATTTGAAAATGAGTTAGTTCCGACAAAAGATTTTGAGGCGTGGGATAGAGCGATTATTCCAGTAGAAGATATTAAAAAATGGATGCAAGTTGAATATAAACATTATCCTTTAAAGAAAAGAAGAGAACGATTAGTAGGACGAATGAAGCGCTGGATTGAAATTGAACTTAAAAAATTCGGGGAAACAAACGAGAAAAAATTACTAAAAAAAGAAGCGACTAAGAGACTGAACGCATATATGAAGTTTTGGCCGAAAATGAGTGCTCTATCACTGTATAGTTCAATAGTAAAAAGTAAAGAAATACTTGAGGTATTACCTGAAGAACTTGTTCAAGAAACAGAAAAGAGTTGTCGTAAAAAAGAAATGTATGTAGAAGATTTACCAGCTTTAATATACATACATCATCGTATAACAGGGATTGAAATAGGGCAGAAGTTTCATCACGTTGTTATTGATGAAGCGCAAGATTTTTCGCCTTTCCAAGTTTATGTATTAAAAGAAATTACATTAGGTAATTCTTTCACTATATTAGGTGATTTATCGCAAGCGATTTATGATTATCAAGGAATTGAAGATTGGAATGCTTTTAAGGAAGTATTCCAAGAAACCGGTTATTATGAATTAACAAGAAGTTATCGTTCTACAAAAGAAATTATTGAATTTGCAAATGAAATAATTAAAAATGCAGAAATCCCAGTAGGACTCGCAACACCAGTCTTCCGCAGTGGAGAAGATGTGAAAGTAATTCATACAGAAAATCAATTTACTGAAATTGTGAAGACGGTAAAACATTTGCAAAATGAAGATGTGAAAACAATTGCGGTAATCGGAAGAACAGAAGATGAATGCCGTGATATATATGTGAAATTAACAAATGCAGGATTAACGGTAAACGTAATTGAAGCAAACCAAAGTAAATATGAAGGTGGTATATCAGTAGTACCTGTCTATTTAGCGAAAGGTTTAGAATTTGATGCGGTGCTTTTAATTGATGTGGATGAGGAACATTACAAAAATACAAAACATGATGCAAAGTTACTATATGTTGGATGTACGAGATCACTTCATGACTTATGGATTTTCCATAGTGGGGAAGCGTCACCTTTAATTAAAGGATTAAAATAAAGTAAAACTATAATCAGTGGGGAGTTTTACTGCAAGCTAATGTGGGATAAATATAAAAAGAGGATTTTCTAGTACAGTATGAAGATCCTCTTTTTTATATTAAAATGGTAGACGAATTAATGACTTGAGCTGTTGTTTAAATGATATACGATGCTTTTTTCTAATTCCTTAGTTTGTTCTTTTTCCCATGTACGAACAGCATCTACTGGAGTTTGTGTATGTTTTAACCAATCTAGAATAAGGTGTAGTTGTTCTTGTATTTGACCAATGTTTTGCTCCTTTATGTTCTTATTCTGAATTCTATTAGTTAATTGAAGCATATAGGGAAGTTTTTCTATACATTCGCTTAAATCTCCGCAATAACCTGAAGGGAATTCATGTGTACCAAATTCTAAAGTATTGATGTAATTAGAAACTAGGTATATCATGGCTTTTTGTTCGGTATCACCACCTAATTCAATCGCTTTTCGAAGGGATTTTTCTAAATCGTCTTCTTTATTGCTAGAGTCCATATAAATTCCTATCCATCTAAAAGGTCTTGAATCAATCGGGTTGTTTTCTGTCCATCTATATAGAATGTCAATTAGAAAACTATTTAGTGAGAAAGTTAAGCCCTCATCTTTTTCGTTTAATGCATCTAAAATAGTAAACAGCGAAATGGCAAACTCTTCTTGATCTTTTGATTCCCATGTTTTTGCATTGGAAATAAATGTCTCTAAATGTTTATAAGCTAATTTTCGAAGTCCCGCTTCGCGATGCTGACAGTAACAAATAAAATCATGCCAATGCTCATTTGTATTCATATGTATAATAATAGTTTGTAATGTAGTGAGAGGTTTATCCATTATAAGTCCCCAATCTATTAAGAACGTGTTGAAAATTTAGTGTTATTATATCATTACATAAATTAAAAAGGGAGAGTTACTATGATTACAAAAGTAATTACGAAAAGTAATTGGGAAATCGCAAAAATAATTGGAAAAATTAATGAAGATTCCCTTATAGAAGAGGGATTTATTCATTGTTCATTAGTAGATCAAGCTTTAAGAGTTGCAGAAAAATATTTCAAGCATGAAGAAGATGTTTTATTACTTACAATTGATCCAGCCCTATTAAAAGCAGAAGTAAAATATGAACTTGCTTCAAACGGTCAAGAATATCCGCATGTTTACGGAGTAATTAATGTTGAGGCGATTGTAGAGGTTGTTCCATTTTCTAAAGAAAAAGGGGAATTTATATTACTTAAATCAGTTCGACTTTAGTAATAGGCGATGGAGTTCGCTATAATTGCTATATATAGCTAATGAATCCTATTGATAAACGAGATTTTTTGTTTATCAGTAGGATTTTTAATTTTATTCGAACAGACTTAAAAAGAGCACATTTGAATAGTGCTCTTTAAGAGAAAAGTGAATTAGGGTTTTTACTTCTAGATAATGTATGAGTGATTCATCATAATGTGACGATGAATCACAAAAGAGCAGTTAGAGTGGGAAGAATTTAAGATGGATTTTATTGGTCACGGGATCCAATCGATTGGTAATGAAGCAGTTCTAACAGGACTCATTATAGACTTTGAAGATGAAACGTAAAAAAATTATTACGTTTATCTGAATATTGAGGGAATACAAAAATTTTATTTATCTAATTTTTAGAAAACATAGACTATAACATTAATAAATGGTATAATTTCCTTGTTATTGGAATTAAAATGAAAATATTAGAAGAAAAAGGATTGGGCTGGTTTTAATGGGGGATTCTGATCACAAAGAAACAAAGGCAATATTAAAGTTATGGTTTATTTATATACCACTTGCATTTGGAGAGTTTGTCTTTTCGAATATCATAGGTTATTTAAAAAAATAAAGATTTTGCATTTGAAAAACAATTAACCTAATTTAATTGTTTTTTTATTTTATTTTAATAAACCAAATAAAAATAGAGATTTTGAACAAGATGAAGTTTATGAAGGAAATAACGTTGATTAGGTGCTGAAAACAGTGTGAAATCAACAGTGCCTAAAGAATAAAACAGGAATCATTCAACCATGGTAATTTTCCGTTTTATTAGCTTCCTATAGTGATATGTTATGGTCACATCATATGTGTACGATACTTGTAACTTAATATAGCATTACTGGAATTTCAAAATTAGTAGTTAAGGTTGCTACCTTTTAGAGTGTTATAGATATATATAACTTAGCTAAAAAAGCACAAATCATATAATTTGCGCTTTTCATTATCTGTTTTTGGTAAAAAAAGCACAGTTTTTGTCACACTAATACTGTACGATACATAGTATAAAACACATACTGTATGACATATAGTAATGGAAATGAGGTGAGTGAATGGATACTTTATTAAACTCGTTAATTACTGAGTTAAGAAGAGGGACATTAACGTTAGCTGTTTTAAGCCAATTAAGAACGCCACAGTACGGATATTCACTTGTCCAGTTATTGGAGCAATCAGGGGTTACAATTGATCAAAGTACTTTATATCCACTACTTCGCCGATTAGAAAAGCAGGAATTAGTGACGAGTAGTTGGGATAAAACGGAGAGTAGACCTCGTAAGTATTATGTTTTAAGTGATTATGGATTAGAAATATTTTTGCAGTTGAAAAAAGAATGGATAAAAGATTCGAAAGAACTTTATAACTTATTAAAGGAGGAGGAAGGGAATGAATTTAATTGATCTCTATATCCAAGAGGTTGCGAAGAGATTACCTGAAAAAAATCGTGAAGATATTACACTTGAACTAAGGTCAACTATAGATGATATGTTACCTGAAGATTATAATGAGGAAGATGTAAAGAGCGTTCTCGAAAAATTGGGGAGTCCGGTTTCATTGGCTAATGGTTATTTGGATAGACCGATGCATTTAATTGGACCACGTTATTTTGATGTATATACAACGTTGTTAAAAATGATTATACCAATCGCAGCTGTCATTGCACTCATATCAATGGTTGCAGAAAATTTTATAGGCTATAGTGGTGATCAAGCGGTATTAAATGTTATTTTACAATTGATAGGTAAAGGCATTGGGGAAATTTTTGAAGTGGGCCTCCATGTATTTTTCTGGTTGACACTTGTGTTTGTTATTTTAGAAAGAACAGATAAAGACAAAGGTATCGAGCCGTTGACGACAAGTTTAAAAAAATGGACACCAGATGATTTGAAAAACATCTCGTATATCCCAAAGAAAAAAGCAATCTCGAAGTTTGAAGTTTTTGCAGGTTTAATGTGGACAGCAGTTTGGGCTACACTTTACTTTTATGCGAATCATCTTGTTGGCGTATATAACGGTACGGCAAATGGACTGAAGTTTGTTTCGCCAACTTTTAATCAAGATGTTTTATTGCAGTACTGGCCAATCGTTGTAATTATGATTGTTTTTGAAATATGTATATCCCTTTATAAATTGGTGCAGGGACAATGGACTCAAAGATTGGCGATTGGGAATGCTATTCTTCAAGTAGTTGGGACGATAGTATTCATTGTAATTGTAGTAAATCCACATTTATTTAACGCAGGATTTATTACGTATTTGGCAAATGCATTTACTATTTCCCCAGAGGAGTTTAAAACGTGGCTCATTGGGGCAGGAATTTTCTTTTATATGTTATCTGCTGCAATAAATATATTTGATGGTTTCCGAAAAGCTAGTATTCGTATGTAGATAAAAATCGGAAATTTCGATAAAATAAAACTATTAAAAAGATAGTGAAATAAGATGAACATGATGAAAGGAAGAAAATAATGATAAGGGAAGCAACGAAAAGAGATTTAGCATACATTTTAGATATTTATAACGATGCGATACTTTATACAACAGCTGTATATGCGTATAAACCTGTAACCCTTGAAAATAGAATAGATTGGTATGAACAAAAAAAGGCTGAAGGGTATCCCATTTTCGTATATGAATTAGATAATAAAGTAGTAGGGTTTGCGACATTCGGCCCATTTAGAGCGTGGCCTGCTTATAAATATTCAGTTGAACATTCTGTGTATGTAGATAAGGCATATAGAAAAAATGGCATTGGGTCTTCATTAATGAAAGAATTAATCAAAATTGCGAAGGAAAGAGAGTATATGACCTTAATTGCTGGAATTGATGCAGAGAATGAAAAAAGTATTGCCTTGCATCAAAACTATGGATTTGTTCATGCAGGGACAATAAAAAAAGCTGGTTATAAGTTTAATAAATGGCTAGATTTAGCTTTTTATCAGCTGGAACTTAACGGTCCTGAAAATCCTATAGAAGAATAAATATTTTTCGGTAGCAAGAAAAAATTCATGCTACCTTTTTCTTATTTAAATAGCTGATATGAGCTGCCGAAAAGTTTTTTTATATTCGATATTGAATTTATTGGTATAATAGGAATGTTTAACGAATTTCCGCTTCTTTATGTGATGAGGGGAAAAGATTTACCGAATCGCCGTGAAAATAAAGAGGTAGATGAAGCTTTTGCAGTAGTTTTAAAGTACATATACAAAGAATATAGTGAAAACATGCTAGGAGTGAACGGTTGAAAAGAAACTTAAAGACTTCAACAATCATTATTTTAATTTTAACGATTATTGCTCTTGAAGTTGGAATCGCACTATATGATCACGATTTGTCATTAGATACAATTTACTTTACAGCGATCCTTATTTGTATTGTATTGCTTTTTGGCACACGTGTTTCTGGAGAGAAAGAAAGTACATCGAAACGAGGAAGAAGAAAAACAGTTCTTATATTTTGGCCATCTATTTTATTGTCTATTGTTTGTTTTGCGGTTATAAGTTACATAAGGGTAGGATATGTCTCTGTACCAGGGATAATTGGCTTTTCATGCTTTGTTACATATGGTGGATTCGTATGTATTAGTATTTTAAAGAGAAAAAATAAAATGTAGATTACTAAGCTGAAAGGAAGCAATATAAATGAAACATATAAAGAACGGTACACGCACTGAAGGAGAATATATTAAAAATAAAGTTATTCAATATAATATGTCCATCTTAACAGATGAGGCAAGACAGACGATGGAAGAAGTACGCCTCGTAGTAAAAAATGAAGAAGGAAAAATTTTTGGTGGCGTAACAGGTACGATGTATTTTTATCACCTTCATATCGACTTTTTATGGGTTGATGAATCAGTTCGTCATGACGGTTATGGCAGCCAACTTTTACATGAAATTGAGGGTATTGCGAAGGAAAAAGGGTGTAGATTAATATTGCTAGATTCATTTAGTTTTCAAGCACCAGAATTTTATAAAAAGCACGGTTACAGGGAGTATGGTATTGTTGAAGATCACCCGAAAGGTCATAGTCAGCACTTTTTTGAAAAGAGATTATAATAATATTATGTATACTGTTTGATGGGAGAAAGAATATGTACACGTATAAATTGCAACAAGAACAACCAATCTGTGCAGAAAAAATAAAAAAACTTTATGATTCTGTCAGTTGGTGGCCAGAAAGAAAAGAAGTCGATATTGAAAAAATGTTAAAGAATAGCATAGCCATTGGAGTATGGGAAGAAAATGAATTAGTTGGATTTGCTAGAGTCGTTTCTGATGGTATTTTTCGAGCATACATTGAAGATGTTGTCGTACATGAGAGTGTAAGAAATAATGGTATTGGAGAGAAGATGCTAACAATATTACTTCGAGAAATATCTCATATTGATATTGTTAGTCTATTTTGCGGAGAGAAGCTAATAAAGTTTTATGGTGAGCAACAATTTCAAACAACGAAGCAAATTGTGATGCATCGTAATCAAACAGGGAAAGAATAAGAGGTGCCAATTAAAATGAATGCAACAAGAGCGTACTGTTTATCGAAAAGAAAAGCGAAAGAAGATTCTCCAGATGGCTGGAGTGCAACATGTATGAGGCTTAATAATAAAATATTTGCGATAGTAAATCATGAAGAAGGTGAAAAAGCTGCGATTACATTGAAGTGTGACCCAGAAGTCGCATTAAGAATAAGAGAAGATTATCCAGAAACAATTATTCCAGGCTATCATATGAATAAAAAACATTGGAATACTATTTATATTCATAAGGGTATAGAACAGGAGCAAATAAATAAAATGATTGATTGGTCGTATGATTTAGTACTACAATCATTTTCAAAGAAAAAGCAGCAGGAGTTAATGAATTAATATGTATTAGGAGTGTGTGTAATGAAAGATTCGATTAAAGATACGTATGATAAATTAGCGAGTACATATAAAGAAAATCTAGATTTCGCAAATCCATATAACAGTTATTATGAAAGACCGGCGATGATGGAGCTTATTTCAAAGGAACTAGAAGGAAAAAAGATACTAGATGCTGGATGTGCAGCTGGATGGTATACTTCTCAATTCATAGGAAGAGGAGCAAATGTTACAGCAATTGACGTAAGTCCTGAAATGGTAAAAGCAGCAAAAGAAAATATAGGAGAAGAAGCGACGTTCCTTTGTCATGATCTGCAAGAAACATTGCCATTTGAAGATAATATGTATGATGTGATTGTAAGTTCATTAACTCTTCATTATATAGAAAATTGGAATCAAGTATTTCAAGAATTTCGTCGTGTATTGAAGCCAGGTGGAGAACTTATTTATTCTATTCATCATCCTTTTATGGATTTCACAAAGTTTCCATGTGAAAATTATTTTGAAAAACAGTTATTAATAGATACTTGGGTTAAACCGAATATTACTATTGAAGTCAAGTTTTTTAGAAGATCATTACAAGACATACTAAATGAAACTACAAATTATTTTGTATTAGAAGAGATAGTGGAACCGAAGGCAATTGAAAAAATGAAAGAAGTAAGCGAAAAATCATATCATTATTTAAATATGAATCCACATTTTCTTATCATAAAAGCAATCAATAAATAGCTAGTAAAATAACTTTGTTTTACTAGCTATTTACAGTTTTACATTACATATTAGGAGACTTTAAAATGAATACGAAACGAAATAGAGTAGTATATGCACTATTTACTATAGTTGTTATTATTTTAGGTCTTAGCTCAAGAAAGTTTGCTTTTGCACTACCACATCTATTAAATGATTATTTAGGTGATGCATTATGGGCATTAATGATTTTCACTGGCTTTGGATTTTTGTTTCCTAAAACAGAGACGAAGAAGTTGGCTTTTATTAGTTTAATGTTTTGCTACGGGATTGAAGCGAGCCAATTGTATCATGCGGAATGGATAGATAGCATTCGTGCAACGACTTTGGGGGGACTCGTGTTGGGATACGGTTTTTTGTGGAGTGATGTAGTGGCTTATACAATTGGTGTTGGAGTGGGAATACTTTGTGAGTTTATGTTACGGAGGAAATAATCGATTTTAAAAAGGAGCCCTTTATGAAAAAAATAATATTAATTGGTTCTGGTGGTTCAGGAAAATCTACATTAGCAAGGCAGTTAGGGAATAAATTAAATATTAAGGTGCATCATCTTGATGCATTATTTTGGAAACCGAATTGGGAAGGTGTTCCGAGAGAAGAACAAAAAACAGTTCAAAATAACTTAATTAAAGATGAGAAATGGATTATTGATGGGAATTATGGCGGGACGATGGGTATAAGACTGAATGCAGCTGATACAATTATCTTCCTTGATATTCATAGAACAATTTGTGTTTATAGGGCTTTTAAAAGAATTGTAAAATACCGAAATAAAACAAGACCAGATATGGGCGCGGGATGTGAAGAAAGATTTGATTTGCAATTTTTTAAATGGATATGGGAATATCCTAATGCTAAACGACCTACAATTTTAAAAGGGTTAGAGCAATTGCCGGAAGAGAAAAAGGTTATTGTTTTAAAATCTCCAAATGAGGTTCGGAAATTTTTAGAGCACATATAATTATAGAATGTAACACAAAAATTCTTTGTGAATCTTACCGATTAGTTTAATAAAACTAATCGTTTTTTATTATGAAAAATTTAACGCTTTTTGAAAATTGTATTTTGTAATGAGTATATGACTTTAAGTTCATATAAAATGAACGTTTGGAGGAATAGAAAATGACTAACGATTTAATTCAACTAATCGATTCATTAATGGTCAATATTCCAGCTGGAGAGGTAGTATTAAGAGATGATCGAATAAAAAAAGAATGGCTAGTACAAATTCAACCATTTCTTCTTGCAAAGTATGCTGTAACAATGGAACTATATGATGCTATTACAAATAGTACATTAAATAATTTTGATAAAAATCATAAACCAGTTGTCAATATTTCATGGAACGATGCCATTGCGTTTTGTAATGTACTTTCAAAAAAAGCGGGATTAAAAGAATATTATTCTATTAGTGATGGTGGTCAAATTGTGAAATGTAATTTAGATTCAAATGGCTACCGATTACCATCTGAGGCGGAGTGGCAATATGCATGTAAAGCAAGTACAACCGGATATACATACGGGAAACTTCATGATATAGCGTGGTATAATGAAAATTCAAATGGAGAGATTCATGACGTTGGCCAAAAAGAACCGAATGCATGGGGACTTTATGATATGCTAGGGAACGTTTGGGAATGGTGTTATGATTTGTATGATGAAACAGTGTACGGATCATACCGCATTTTTCGTGGTGGTAGTTGGGCTGAAACAGCGAGAGGGTGCGGCGCTACTTGTCGTCGTCGAAGCCATCCTACATTTCATATAGAAGATCTCGGTTTTAGACTTGCTAGGTCAATTTAGCAGGAATATGATACGAAGGGGATCTATACTCTTGCCAACATAGGAATGATTTAACGTAAGGAGTGTTTATAATGGCGCGTGTTTTATTTATTAACGCTGGATCAGAAGGACATATAAATCCAACTTTGCCAGTTGTAGAAGAGTTGATTTCTCGCGGTGAAGAGGTCGTTTATTTTTCAATAGAAGCTTTTAGGGAACGAATTGAGAAGACAGGTGCTACTGTACGAACGATTGACGATCAAAAATTTATAAAAGCGTTTCTATCTGGAGGCAGAAATTATTTACAGGAAAGAATAAACGGTCTTCTACATACAGCAGATGTTGTTATACCTAGTGTTCTAGAACAAATTGAAGGTGAACATTTTGATTACATAATTCATGATTCTATGTTTGGCTGTGGGCACTTAATTGCTCAAATTCTTAAATTGCCATCCATAAATTCATGTACATCTTTTGCGCAGGATGAAAAATCTTTTGAGCAAATGTTAGGTCATCTGTCAAAAAATATCCCAGTAGAAATTCATGATAAAATACAGAATGATTTTCAAAACTTAACGAAGGGAATTGCTGAAAAATATGGTGTTGAAATAAAATCATCGTATGAAGTTTTCTGTAATCCTGCACCCCTTACTATTGTGTATACAATTAAGGAGTTCCAGCCTTTTGGTGATACGTTTGATGAAACATATAAATTTGTAGGACCATCTATCTCTGCACAAATGAAAAACAGAGACGTTGATTTTACTTCAATTGAGGAAAAAAGTCCGATTTATATTTCATTAGGTACTGTTTTTAATGAAGCGATTGACTTTTATAAACTGTGTATGAAGGCCTTTGAGAATAGTGAGCATACAATTGTTATGTCTATTGGTAGTAAAACAAAAATAAGGGATCTAGGCGAAATTCCTAAAAACTTCATTGTGAAAAACTATGTACCCCAAACTGAGCTGCTTACATATACGAAACTATTTATTACACACGGCGGGATGAACAGTGCGCATGAAGGACTGTATAACGGGGTTCCGCTCGTTGTAATACCGCAAAGTGCAGATCAGCCAGTAGTCGCAAAGCAAGTGGAGAGTCTTGGAGCAGGAATAAAATTACAAATGCAAGGATTAACTGCGGATCAACTAAGTGAAAGTGTAGAAATGGTATTAAATAATCCGTCATTTAAAGAAGTTGCTTTGAATTTGAAGAAATCTTTCCAAAAATCAGGTGGATATAAGGAAGCTGTTGATGAAATTTTTATATTTGTAGGTCAGTGAAAAAATGAAATTATACATTAGAAAAGCATCTAAATAGGATGCTTTTTATTTAACTTTATAATTCTTATTTTTAATATCTAGTATGGTTAAAACTAAGGCACTGAGAGATATAAGTATAAGAATAAAAGTTAACCAGTTAAATGTATTGTCAATTATGAAGTAAAGATGATAGATAAATATATTCAAATTTTATTTTAAAATGTTAGGACTTAGTTTTACATGTTAGTAATAATTTCACTGTTTCTGCACAACTTCTGCACATACTTAGGTAATTTCTATGTCATGATATATTCATAAAGTGAAATGTTTCACAAGAAAAATATAATTTCACTGCGGTGTATGCATAATTAACACATACATCGGTACAAGTTTGTCTCTTGTTATTCTTTTACATCAAAGCCCACATTCCACTACAAAGTATAACAAGAAGGAGACATGAACATGAATAATCGATTTTTAAAACAACTACAAAATATGAAAATGAACAAAAAAAGTTTAGGAGCTGTAGCATTAACAGCTGGAATTATTAGTACGACACTTATTCCTCAAAATGCTTATGCGCACGGTTTTGTTGAAAAGCCCGGTAGCCGATCCGCTTTATGTAGTTCAACTTATGGTGCGCTAAATGTAAACTGTGGAAGTGTTATGTATGAACCACAAAGTTTAGAAGCTCCAAAAGGTTTCCCACAAGGTGGTCCAGTAGATGGACAAATTGCTTCAGCAGGCGGAAAATTTGGTGGTATTTTAGATCAACAAACAGCAAATCGTTGGTTTAAAAATACAATCACTGGTGGGGAAAATACATTTACTTGGAAGTATACTGCGCCTCACTTAACGAGTAAGTGGCATTACTATATTACTAAAAAAGGATGGAATCCAAATAAAGCGCTAACAAGAGCAGATTTCGAACCAATTGGAACTGTACAACATGATGGTTCTGCAGCTTCAAATAATTTAACTCATAAAATCAATGTACCTACTGATCGTAGTGGATATCATGTGATTTTAGCAGTATGGGATGTAGCTGATACAGCAAATGCATTCTATAATGTAATTGATGTTAATCTTATTAATGATGTGAAACCAGACATAGAAGCGCCAAGTATTCCAAATGGACTTCAGACGCAAAAAGTAACAGCGAATAGTGTAGAACTAACATGGAACGCTTCTACGGATAATGTAGGGGTAAAAGGATATCAAATCTTCCGTAACGGAGAGATGATTGATACAGTACCAGGGACTCATTTTATTGATAAGAAGTTACAACCAAGTACAGAATACTCTTATACTGTAAAAGCAATTGACGCAGCTGGCAATGTATCGAAAGAAAGTACAGCGCTTACAGTAAAAACGACAGTTGAGACTCCTGATACAGAAGCACCAACACAACCAAAAGGATTACATAGTATGGGAACGACAGCGTCAAGTGTGGATTTAATGTGGAGTCCATCTGACGATAATATTGGTGTAGACCATTATGATATTTATAGAGAAACAGAAGGGTCAATGAAAAAGATTGCAACATCCAATACAACTTCTTATATGGATAAAAATCTGCTCGCTAATACTACTTATAAATATGTAGTGAAAGCTGTTGATGTAGCTGGAAATGAATCCGTACAGAGTGATATATTCACAATTACTACAAAAACTGAAAGCGCTTCACATGAAGCGTGGGATGCAAAAAAAGCATATAAAAAGGGAGATAGAGTTCTACACGAAGGAAAAGTATATGAAGCAGTCCAGAGTTATCAAGGAAATGGTGATCCGAACTGGATTTATGCATTATCATTATGGAAAACAGTGTAAGCTTTACCTAGATATGAACTAAGAGATGATGGGCTTTGATTTCAAAAGAGAATCTTGAGAATTCACTTTTCTATTAATAATAAAGGGTAGTGTATGAATACATAAGATTCATACACTACCCTTTTTATTATGATAACATTTTCGTCATAAGTATATGCGGAATGCCATCTTCCATAAATATATCAGAAGAAGTTTCATAACCTAATTTTTTATAAAATCCTTCAGCTTGTGTTTGCCCGTGTAGTTTCACTTTTGTAGCTTGTTCGTTACGAGCAATTTCTTCTAACGTTTGAATGATGACTTTACCTAATCCGTATGTACGATAATCTTTTAAAATGCAAATACGTTCTAATTTTCCGACGCCATCAACAAATCGTATACGCCCTGTACCTACAGGAAGCTCATTATAATAAACTAAAATATGTTTACATTGCTCTCCGATTTCATCGAATGTATCGAATTCATCTGCAAGAGGGACACCTTGTTCTTTTACAAATACTTCTTTTCGAATATGAAAGGCAGTTTCTAAATCAGCAAGTTCTGTTATAAGTTTGGATTGCAAAATGTTCAGTCCTTTCTAGTGTAATCAGCTTGTGTTTTCATAGTATATCATAATAAAGCGCTATTAAGAGAAGAACATACTAAAAAGCCAACTTTAAAAAGTTAGCTTTTATTACAATTCCTTTATCCCATTTTTAGCGCCGATAATTACTTTACTCGTCATACTTATAAACAACCCTGTTTCAACTACACCAGTAATCATTTTTAATTGAGTGTGTAAATGGGCAGGATTAGAAATATGATTAGGGAATATACAATCGATAATCATGTTATTGTTATCGGTTATATAGGTTTCATTATTTTTCAAACGTAATGTTGTTTGACATCCTAGAGACTGAATTTTATTTTCGGTTTGTTTCCATGAAAAAGGGATGATTTCAATAGGTAATGGAAAAGTACCTAAATGTGTTACAAGTTTCGATTCATCAGCAATGATAATTAGTTCTTTAGAGGAAGAGGCAACGATTTTTTCACGAAGTAATGCACCGCCACCGCCTTTTATAAGTTGTAAATTTGAATCAATTTCATCCGCTCCATCAATTGTAAGATCAAGACTTTGTACGTCGTTTAACGAAATTAGGGGGATATTTAGTTGATGTGCTAATGCTTCAGTTTCCTTTGATGTCGGTACAGCTTGAAATGATAATCCTTCTTTTACACGCTCACCTAATTTTTGTATTGTCCAATATACAGTAGAACCTGTACCAAGCCCAATCTTCATGCCATCATTTACAAAGTTAGCGGCATATTCGCCAGCGAGCTGTTTTAAATTCATCGCTTTACTCCGCCGGACGCGGTCCAGCATCAAGACCTGAATTTTCAACTGTAAGTACCGGACGAACGATTATATCTTTATGTACACGCATTTGACAAGATAATCGTAAATGATCTTCAATCCCTTTTTCCGTCATTGCATGTTTCTCATTCGCACTCGCTTCACAGAAATCACCTGCTAGTATTTCTACTCTACAAGTTGTGCAACGTGCATTCCCGCCGCAACGATGAAGAATGTTGACACCGCTATCTTCAATTGCTAATACTAACTTCGTTCCTTCTTTTACATCAAATGTTCCCGCACCTTCAATTGTTAATTTTGGCAAATTTGTTCCTCCTCATGTAAAATTGTACATAACATATTTATGACCGCGAATTATTGAACATAAACATTATTTTTTTATATCCCCGTAACTTTTTTTAATGTTGAATCGTTTATTAAGTAAGCGCTGAAAAGGAGTGGTTATTTTGTGCACAAAAGTAACTCATGTTTTAAAGAACCGTATCGATATGAATCATTCAAATATAAACTTTTTAATTGAACAATATGGAGAGTTAAAAAGATACTGTACTTTTTTAACGAAAAACAAATGGGATGGGGAAGATCTCGCCCAAGAAACAGTGTGTAAAGTACTTCAAAAATATAGAAATAAAGATATTTGTATGACACTCGTCTATAAAATAGCAAGAAATCGTTGGTTAGATCAGATGAAGTCTAAGTCTGTTCATGAAAAAATAAGAGAACAAATCACTTCTGAAGAACCACATGAGAACATTGCAGATTTGCATGAAATGGTAGGGAAAGTATTGTCTTCATTAAATGTACAGCAATCCGCAATTTTATTATTAAAAGATGTTTTTCAATATAGTATCGCTGATATTGCTAAAGTGTGTTCTGTATCAGAAGGTGCAGTGAAAGCTTCTTTATTCCGGAGTAGAAATAGGCTGAAAACTGTAAGTGAAGAAGGGGTCGAGATAGTCGAATTCACAGATGATATGGAAGTTGTAGTAACGTCTATTCGAGAAGAGAGACCGGAATTATTAACGAAACTGCTTCCGTCAATAGATTTTACTAAGTTACCATCTAAACAGCCAGTCTTATTATTTAATGTGAAACAACCTTCTTCCTACAGTTGTATGCTTTGCGCAGCATAACAAGTATTGGAGGGATTTAAAATGAATGCAATTCCATATGTAGTAGAACAAACAAAATTAGGAGAACGTTCCTATGATATATATTCAAGGTTATTAAAAGACCGCATTATTATTATCGGTTCAGAAATTAATGATCAAGTAGCGAGTAGTGTCGTAGCTCAATTATTATTTTTAGAAGCAGAAGATGCAGAGAAAGATATATTCTTATACATCAATAGCCCCGGCGGTTCAACGACAGCAGGTTTTGCAATATTAGATACGATGAATTTAATTAAACCAGATGTGCAAACGCTGTGCATGGGCTTTGCGGCATCATTTGGTGCATTGCTATTATTATCTGGAGCAAAAGGAAAACGGTTTGCGCTCCCTAACAGTGAAATTATGATTCATCAGCCGCTTGGTGGTGCACAAGGGCAAGCAACAGAAATTGAAATAACTGCGAAAAGAATATTAAAGTTAAAGCATGATATTAATAAAATGATTGCAGAAAAAACAGGCCAACCGATTGAAAGAGTAGCACATGATACAGAAAGAGATTATTTTATGACTGCAGAAGAAGCGAAGGAATATGGGATTGTAGATGATGTTGTTACGAAAAAATAAGATGAAAAAGGCTAGAGGATATATTAATTCTCTAGCCTTTTTATTAATCCTTTACCCATTCATCAACTAATGCTTGATTTTTTTTAATCCATTTTCGCGCAGCTTCTTCAGGATCTTTTGTTTTATTTAACATGACCATTAACGTACCGAGCTGTTCATCGTTCATTTTCCATTTATCAAAGTATTTTATAACATCTGGGTGATCTTTTTCGAAACCTTTACGAACGGAGTAATAAATGTCATCTTTTTCACCATATACTTTCTTAGGGTCTTTTAAATATTTCAAGTCAAATTCTGAAAACCCCCAATGCGGATTCCAAAGCGTAACAGCGATTGGTTTCTTTTTTGTATATGCTTTCTTTAGTTCACTCATCATCGCAGCTTCAGAGGATTGGACAAGTTTTAGTTTTATATCATATTCTTTCATTGCTTTATTCGTTAAATTCATAAGACTACTACCGGGTTCGATACCGACAATTTTATTATCTAGTTCATCTTTATGAGCATTTAAATCTTCGATACTGTTTATATTTTTCATATAAGAAGGGACGACTAAACCTAGTCCAGTACCTTCGTACCATTTTGATTTTAAGACAATATCATCTTTATAACGATCGTTTAGCGGTTTATCTGTAACTGGTAGCCATACTTCTAAATTCGCATCAACATCGCCACGAGCAACACCAGTCCAAATTGCGGCTTTTTCTAAATACATGAGCTCAACTTTGTAGCCTTTTTCTTCTAATAAAACTTTCCACATGTTTGCAGTTGCAATATTTTCTTTCCAACTTGTTACACCAAGTTTAATTTTCCCTTTCGAATTTGCATTTGTTGCATTACATGAAGTGAAAATCATAGTAATAAATAATGCAAGGCATATAAACCAAATTTTCTTTCGCATTGAAAACCTCCTAAGTAACGTTTGCCTTATAAAATAAATGTATAAGTAAGCATTCTTATTATGAACGGAAACGAGAATTTTAAAGAAATCTTATGAATGTCATTTTTATGTAATATTTCTTTGTAAAATCGCAACACTATGTGAATAGATGGGTAGAAAAGGAGTAGTGACATGGATAATACAAAGGTGCGTGTTGAAAACGTAACAAAAGTATTCGGGAAACATCCGCAAAGAGCCCTTTCCTTATTAAAAGAAGGAAAAAGTAAATCGGAAATTTTAAAAGAGACAGGAATGAACGTTGGGGTGAAAAAAGCAACGTTTGAAGTATACTCTGGAGAAATTTTCGTTATTATGGGTTTGTCTGGTAGCGGGAAATCTACGCTAGTTCGTATGTTAAATCAATTGATTAAACCAACTGCAGGTCATATATACATAGATGGTGAAGACATCGCAACGATGGGAAAAGAAGAGTTACGAAGAGTAAGAAGAACGAAAATGAGTATGGTATTTCAGAAATTCGCTCTATTTCCGCATCGTACAGTTATACAAAATGTTGCATATGGGTTAGAAATACAAGGAGTTCCGGTTGAAGAGCGAGAGAAAAAAGCGTTAGAATCGCTACAGTTAGTAGGACTCGATCATCATAAAGATAATTATCCAAGTCAACTTAGTGGCGGTATGCAGCAGCGCGTTGGAATCGCAAGGGCGCTAACGAATAATCCAGATGTATTACTAATGGACGAGTCATTCAGTGCATTAGATCCACTTATTCGAAAAGAAATGCAAGATGAATTGTTAGAGTTGCAAGATAAAATGGAAAAAACGATTATATTTATTACGCATGATTTAGATGAAGCGCTTCGAATTGGAGATCGTATCGCATTAATGAAAGATGGAGAAATCGTTCAAATTGGAACGCCAGAAGAAATTATGATGAGCCCCGCTAATGAATTTGTAGAAAAGTTTGTTGCGGACGTGAATTTAGGAAAAGTAATTACGGCGGAGTCTATTTTAAAACGACCAGAAACTTTATTAATTGATCGTGGACCTCGTGTAGCCCTTCAAATTATGAGGAATGCTGGTGTTTCAACTGTATATGTTGTAAACAAAAAGTATGAGTTTTTAGGTATATTAACTGCGGATGATGCGAGTAAGGCAGTACAAAAACAGTGGCCGATTGCTGATTTATTACTTAATGATATTCCGCATGTGTATTTAGATACTTTACTGGAAGAGACGTATGCAAAAATGGCGGAGATGAAATATCCGTTACCAGTAATCGATGAGAAGAAAAGGCTAAGAGGAATTATTAAACGTGAAAGTGTCATTCAAGCTCTTGCAGGAAACATTGAGGAAGAGGTGAAAGACGATGAATAGTATACCGCGTATTCCGTTAGGGGAATGGGTCGACTCATTTGTTGTAAGTTTATATGAGCACTTTGAAGGCTTATTCCGAGGATTCTCTTATATTATTGGTGGATTCGTTGATTTACTCACTAATTTTTTAATAATAATTCCTGCCATATTGATGATTATTATCTTATGTTTCCTCATTTGGTACACAACGAGAAAACTATCTTTAGTCATTTTTACGCTTATTGGATTATTATTTATTTTGAATATTAACTACTGGGCACAAACGATGCAAACATTAGCACTCGTACTTACGTCAGTTATTATTTCAATTATTGTCGGAATTCCAATTGGTATATTAGCATCTCAAAATGAACGTTTCTCAAAATTTTTAAAACCAACATTAGATTTTATGCAAACAATGCCTGCATTCGTATACCTTATTCCAGCGATCACATTTTTCGGAGTAGGTGTAGTACCTGGAATTATTGCATCAGTAATATTTGCAATGCCACCGACAATTCGTTTTACTGACTTAGGAATTAGACAAGTTCCAGAAGATTTAATTGAAGCAGCGAATGCATTTGGATCCACTGCATCACAAAAACTATTTAAAGTACAATTACCACTTGCAACCGGAACGATTATGGCTGGTGTGAACCAAAGTATTATGCTTTCGTTATCAATGGTTGTAACAGCGTCACTTGTAGGAGCTCCTGGACTTGGAGTTGATGTATATCGCTCGGTAACACAAGTTAATATCGGAATGGGATTTGAAGCTGGATTAGCTATCGTAGTAATCGCAATTATATTAGACCGAATTACACAAGGGTTCCATATGAAAAGAAAATAATGACCAAAAAACACACTTTTATACTACAAAGTGTGTTTTTTATTGCATCCAGTTTACATACGAACGATAACAGAACCTCCAGCTGGTGCACAAACTTGGTTTTGCTGTTGTTCCATGGATTTAATTAATTGATTATTTTCTTCAATTAATGAGATTAATTTAGCTAACTGACTTTCAAGACTTGCGATGCGCTGCATCATATATTGTGAATCATGATGCAATGTATTCCTTACAGGATGGGGGAATAAACATACTGTTGATTTATATTTGGATTCCAATGAGGATGCATTTGAATCGTTCCTCCTTCAATAAATTACGGATCTTTCTTATAGTAAATGCCTATATATATTTAATGGTTACTTGAAATTTTTTCATTATAAAAGGAGTATGTACAGAAAATGGAAAATATTATATATGAAGTTAAAGTGCATTTTTTGAAAAGATTCAAGCGAGATAGTGCGTATATTAATACATTTAAGTGAATGCATGTTGTTTAGGGAGAAATGATGGGAGGAGATGCAATTTTGGCTAAAAATAAAAAAAGAAATGATGCTTTGGCAATAGGTGTCGGTATAGGGGTTGTAATCGGTGTATTTCAAGGGCACTTTACAAATAATTTAGTAATCGGAATTGTGATTGGGATTATAATTGGGATTGCGTTTTTGAAGAAATAATGAGGTGTAAATTCATTTCAAAAATTGCTGTATAAAGAGAATGAAAATTCGGAATACGAAACTTATTTTTCCTTTTTTTGTGATATTATATATGAAAAGGATGGTGATGGATATGTCAACAAACAATCAAGTAGAACAAAACTGCTTCATTTGCGAAAAACATAAAGGAAATATTATAGTTCCAGGTGGAGCTATTTACGAAGATGAACTCGTTTACGTTGGACATGTCTACTGGGATAGTGAAGAAACATACCTAGGTTATGTAATGATAGATATAAAAAGACATGTACCTGGCCTTGCTGAACTAACAGATGAAGAAGCGAAAGCGTTCGGACTTATAACAAGTAGAGTAAGTAAAGCGCTAAAAGAAAGCGAAGGTGCAGAGCATATTTACACTTTTGTTTCAGGAAATGGTGTACCACATATGCATATGCACATTATTCCACGTTATCCAAATACACCAAAAGAATTTTGGTCACCAACCGAAGTAGCGAAATGGACTGGTGCACCATATGGTGATGAAGAGAAAATAAAAAAACTATGCGAAAGAATACGTAAGTATATGGTAAATGAGTATGCATACAACAAATAATACACAATATTCATGGGTTGGAAATATAGAAATGTGTTTAGGAGAAATTTCAGTTAAGCAATATGGTGATATTGTACTTGGTAAATATGGCGGGAATATAAGTGCTGGAGCGAAAAAGAATGAAGATGGTGTATTAGTTTGGTCAAATGGTGAATGGGAATTTGCAGCTATATTAGATGGACATAATAGTGCAGAAAGTGTTGATTTAGTAGTAAATACAATCGAAAAAGAATATGAAAATATAAAAGTAATTTTGAATGAACCAATTAATACAGTGTTTCAATCTATTGAAAATCATATACTGACAATTTTTCAGTCATCTTCATTTAAGGAAAAGTGCAAAAGAATACAAGGTGAAACAGCTTGCTTACTATGTGTAAGAAAAGAAAATTATATATGGTGGCTTTCTATTGGTGATTGTTTAGTGTATGTATTTCATGAAGAGTTACATAAGTTAGGACAATATGCATTAAATCAACGTCATTTTTACGAATGGATTGGAAATGTAAACACATTTGATTTACCTGTTCCTTGTTATTCATCAGGTATTCGTGAATTACGTACTGGAAAGAACCGAATTGTAATGGTGACAGATGGAGTATTAGAATGCGGGGAACGCCGATATGAAACGCCAGTAAATCTGTATAATAATATGAATAGAAATAATAAAAAACTTGAAGAAAGTGTTCATCATGTATTAGAGCACGTTCATCATCAATTCGGACGCGATAGTGCGACTATAATTAGTTGGGACGTTGAAAATAAAGAGAGTGCTACGTATCCGAGTGATCAGCCGGAGAAAAGGTAAAGGAGGAGGCCTTTCTGTTTCTTTTGAAACTAATTGTCTTATTGTTATGGATTATAATTTTATTCTTTTTAGAAAAAATTGTGAGGAAGAAGTTAAATATACCGAGACAAACTGGATGGAATAGTAAATATGTCAGCCAATCACATAAATGGGGGCAATGGATTATCATTATTTCTTATGTAGTACTTATGATGATAGGTTCAATTTTGAATCCAATATACATGACTTATATACCAATTTTCTTTTTTATGACGTTGTACATTTTTCAAGGATATATGCAGTGGAAATATGATAGGAAAGCAAAAGAATATATTATTTCGTTTGGAATTGTTCCGTTACTAATAATTACAGGTTTTATTTTGAATGTATTCTATAATACGTATTGGTGATGAATGGTCATACAAATAAAGGGTGAGAAAATGATAAGACCACGTTTACGGGCTGAAGTAATGATTGTAAACGACGAACATTCAAAAGTACTAGTACAATGTGATGAGAATGAATCATTTTATCGTTTTCCAGGTGGCTCTATTGAATTTGGTGAAACGTCAAAAGAAGCAATAATTCGAGAGTTAATAGAAGAATACGATTTGAAAGTTGATGTTCAAGAGTTAGCAATTGTAAATGAACATATTTTTGAGTGGGGCAACGAAAATGGTCATCATTGTACATTGATACATTGGGGGACTGTTGAAAAAATCATTACAAATGAAATAAGGCATAAAGAGCATGAGGATATTATATTAATTTGGAAAAGTCTAGAGGAATTACAGGAGAAGCCGACATATCCTGAAGGCATCATAAGTTATTTAGAAGGGGATAACCGTAATATAGTCCAATTTATTTCAAGTAATTAAATGAAATAATAGGAGGGGTGAAAATGGGAGCTTCTACTTTTTGGATTATAACTATTGTTTTTTGTATAGCTGTCTACTTTCTCGATAAGTTTTTAAGAAAAAAATTGAATATGCCCAAGGGTGGTTTTTGGGGATATAAGAAACATGTAAATAGTTTACATAAAAAATTGGAAATAGGACTACTTTTTATTTATTTAATAACTAGCTTTATATTTATCTTTAAATTTGAAAGTGTTAATATCGCTTATGTCATTTTTACTTATTTAGGTGGGACGTTAATCTTAAGAGCATTGATGGAATGGAAGTATGATAAAGAATCGAAAGAATATATATTTTCGGTAATTGGGGTATTCACGTTTATTTTTATGACTTCGATACTATTTTACTTCTTTCCACCTGCTGTATAATAAAAATTTGATAGTACAAATAATGAAATAACTAATAAGCAAGAAACCATTTACTACTAAATGGTTTCTTGTTTATTTAAGCATTTATTTTAGTTAATATAGATGTAATGAAATTAGTTTTATCCTCTGCATACTTATGTTTATCAGTAGGATTAGCTTGTGAAAGTTGAATTTTTAACTGTTCATACTGCATGCGTGCAGTTTTATTGTCTTTTAAGTAATCACGAAATTGTAATTGTTCTATTAAATATGTATTCCCTTGTTCATATATATGAATTTGATGAGTTCTTGGTTCACTTTTATTAAAATAGTATCTTTCGGGTAATACTTCTTTTCTATATTTATAGTTTAGTAGTTCTAACTTTTTAATAAAATGTATACCGTCCGTATAATTTTCTAATTCAATTGCTATATCAATAATTGGCTTTGCACTTAAATATGGAATAGAAGTACTACCAATATGGTGTATCGCTAAAATATGTTCGCCAATTTGTTCCTCAATGATTTGTTTCTCTTTCATAAACTCAATTTCCCATTCTTCAGTCCACGGCACTAAAAACACTTTCCCATACGGTAAACCTAACATTTAATTAGCACCTCTTTCAAAATAGTTTTCAAAAAGTTTATTACATCTTCTTAAAGCTTCTCAAAACAAGGTGTTCCCACAATCTCCAAGGAAGAATCTTCTTCGTAAAGATCATAAATTTTACACCTTTTCCAATAGGATATCGTAAAGTAGTACGCTTTGTTTCAGCAATTTCAACGATTTTATTAGCAACATCTATCGGATTACCAAATGTATCACTACCGCTATTAATATGTTTTTGTATTTTATCCATATATTCTTTGTAAGGAGATGTTGTATCAGATTGGTTTTCAGCTAGTTGTTTACCAACCTCCCATATATTTGTATTGTAAGAACCAGGTTCAATTAAAGCGACATCTATTCCGAAAGGTTTTAATTCTAAGCGAAGCGATTCACTCCAGCCTTCTAATGCATATTTTGAAGATACATAAGGAGATAAACCAGGGAATCCAACTTGGCCGCTAATGCTGCTTATATTAATGATTTTTCCACTTCTTTGTTTTCTCATATATGGTAAAACAAGCTGGGTAATTGATATAGCTCCAAAAAGGTTCGTTTCAAATTGCTTTCGATATTCGTCTACTGGGATTTCTTCTACAAAGCCCCCATTTGCATATCCTGCGTTATTTATAAGGAGATCTATTCTATTAATTTCTTTTAAAAACAATTGGAAATTATGTATAGAATTTTGATCTGTTACATCTAATTGTTGAACTTTTATATTGTGCTGTAAGTTAAGTTGAGTAACTTGGGATAGTAAGGTTCCTTGTTTTTCTAGGTTTCGCATTGTAGCGATAACTAAATAATCTTTTTTTGCGAGTTCGAGTGTAGTTAATAGTCCAAATCCACTTGAGGCTCCTGTAATTATTGCGATTTTTTTATTCATTTTCCGCCAGCTTTCTTTTTCTTTTATCATAACGAGTTATGATAAGAAAATCTATTATTCTTACATTTAGTATGAAATCAATTTGTATGTAAAAAAAGGGGATCATAGGGAATCAGCGTATATAGAGTAGTGTATATTAATATGATAATGAAATGAGGGAAGAAAAATGGCCCATGTAAAAGATGTATTAGCAGATCAGCTATTAGCGAATGCAAATGATCCCAGTTGGTATATGCCATTTTCAGATGCAGTTAAGGATTTATCTGAGAGGGAAGCTTTCTGGAAACCGAATGAAGAGAGTAATAGTATAGCTGAAATCGTACAACATTTACTGTATTGGAACTCTACGTGGCAAACTAGGTATAAAGAATCAAATGTGAATGCAGTACCCGCTATAGGAGATAATAACAAAAGTTTTATGCTCTCAGATAATCAAACTTTCGATGAATTACGGGAAAAACTACTAGAAAAACTGTTACAATGGCAAAATCTCATAAATGAAGAAAAGGTTGAAAGTGATGTAGTGGGATTTCCTGTTTCTGCAAAGTGGTGGGAAGTGCTAGCGAATGTAACAACTCATAATGCATATCATATTGGTCAAATTATTTACATCCGAAAATTACAGAAGAGCTTTGATAATGAATAAAGTAACAATTCTCTTATTAAGGGAACAAAGGTGGACAAAACGAGACAAACGTCTCATTTTGTCCACTTTTTTATTGTTAAAAGATAGAGAAAACCTATTAAAACAAGGATTCGAAATTGGCACAATACTTGCAATATAAAAGACGAACAAGAAAATAGGAGGGCTGGATATGTTAAAAACAACTGAAAGTAAAGGGAATGAAATTACGAAAGAACAAGCTCATTGGATGTACGAAAAAATGTTAGAAATTCGTAAGTTTGAAGATAAGGTGCATGAATTGTTCGCGCAAGGCGTTTTGCCAGGTTTCGTTCATTTATACGCAGGTGAAGAAGCGGTAGCAGTTGGTGTATGTGCCCACTTAACGGATAGTGACAGTATTACAAGTACACATAGAGGTCATGGACATTGTATCGCAAAAGGTTGTGATTTAAATGGTATGATGGCTGAACTTTTCGGGAAAGCGACAGGATTATGTAAAGGTAAAGGCGGTTCCATGCATATTGCCGATTTGGATAAAGGAATGCTTGGTGCGAATGGCATTGTAGGCGGGGGTTTCCCACTTGCTTGCGGTTCAGCATTAACAGCTAAATATAAAGGAACAAAAGATGTAAGTGTTTGCTTCTTCGGTGACGGAGCAAATAATGAAGGAACATTCCATGAAGGGGTTAATTTAGCGGCGATTTGGAAGTTACCAGTTATTTTTATTGCAGAAAATAACGGTTACGGTGAAGCAACTACATTTGAATATGCTTCAAGTTGTGATTCTATCGCTGATCGCGCAAAAGCTTATAATATTTCAGGTGTTCAAGTAGATGGAAAAGATCTTCTAGCTGTATATAAAGCTGCTGCAGAAGCAGTTGAACGTGCGCGTAATGGTGATGGTCCAACAATTATTGAATGTATGACATATCGTAATTATGGTCATTTCGAAGGTGAAGCGCAAACATATAAAACATCAGTAGAAAAAGAAGAACATTTAAACGAAAAAGATGCAATTGTGAATTTCCGTAAGCATTTAATTCATGAAGGTTTATTAACAGAATCTGAACTTGTTGATATGGAAAAAGCAGTAGATGATGCAGTACAAAGATCCATTGAATTTAGTGAAAATAGTCCATACCCAGACGATGAAGAATTATTAAAAGATGTATACGTTTCTTACAAATAAGAGGAGGGTGAAAAATTATGACTAGAACAGTAAGTATGTCAACTGCAATTAATGAAGCGATGAAAATCTCAATGCGTCGTGATGAAAATGTAATTTTAATAGGTGAAGATGTTGCAGGCGGTGCACAAGTTGATCACCTGCAAGATGATGAAGCTTGGGGTGGTGTTCTTGGTGTTACGAAAGGACTTGTACAAGAGTTTGGCCGAAATCGTATATTGGATACACCAATTTCTGAAGCGGGTTATATGGGAGCTGCGATGGCAGCTGCTGCAACTGGGTTACGTCCGATAGCTGAGTTAATGTTTAATGATTTTATCGGTAGTTGTCTTGACCAAGTATTAAACCAAGGTGCGAAATTCCGTTATATGTTTGGAGGTAAAGCAAAAGTACCCGTTACAGTACGTACGATGCATGGCGCTGGTTTTAGTGCAGCAGCTCAACATTCACAAAGTTTGTACGCATTATTTACGAGCATACCAGGTATTAAAGTTGTTGTTCCTTCCACACCGTATGATGCAAAAGGCTTATTATTAGCGGCAATTGAAGATGATGATCCAGTAATCTTCTTTGAGGATAAAACACTTTACAATATGAAAGGTGAAGTGCCAGAAGGATACTATACAATTCCATTAGGAAAAGCAGATATTAAACGGGAAGGTTCTGATGTAACAATTGTCGCAATCGGAAAGCAAGTTCATACAGCGCTTGCAGCTGCAAAGCAATTATCGAAAAAGGGGCTTGAAGTAGAAGTAATTGATCCACGATCTTTATCACCACTTGATGAAGATACTATTTTATCATCTGTTGAAAAAACAAATCGTCTTATCGTCATTGACGAAGCGAATCCTAGATGTAGTATTGCAACAGATATTGCGGCAATTGTAGCGGATAAAGGTTTTGATTTGTTAGATGCACCTATTAAACGAATTACAGCACCACATACACCTGTTCCGTTCTCACCACCACTTGAAAAGTTGTATTTGCCAACACCAGAAAAAGTAATTGAAACTGTATCAGAAATGATCGGAGACCAATCTTTATTACATGTGTAATAAAACAATGAGAAGGGAGAGAGAGACATGGCTGTAGAAGTTGTAATGCCGAAGTTAGGTATGGCGATGAAAGAAGGTATTATTACGAGCTGGAATATTAAAGCAGGCGATAATGTAGCAAAAGGAGAACTAATTGCTAGTATTAATTCAGAAAAAATTGAAACGGAAATTGAAGCGCCAGCTGATGGTACGGTACTTGATATAGCTGTAAGTGAAGATGAAGGAGTGCCGCCCGGTACTGTAATTTGCTACATCGGTAAACCGAATGAAAAGGTAGAAATGCAGGAAAGCACACATGTTGTAGAAGAAAAAACATCTAATATAGAAGTACAAAATGTACAAAATCAAGAAGCAAATGGGAAAGAAGTATCGAAGCAAAGAATTAAAATTTCACCTGTAGCCAAGAAAATTGCAAAGTCTGAAAATCTGAATATCAAGGCATTAGTTGGTACAGGTCCTGGCGGAAGGATTACAAAGGCAGATGTATTAAAAGCACTTGAGGTAAGAGTAAACGTTCCGGAAATATCTGAACGAGAAGAAAGTAAAGCGATTCCTGTTACTGGTATGCGTAAAGCAATCGCAAATCGTATGCACGCAAGCTTACAAAATAGCGCACAATTAACGTTAACGATGAAAGTAGATGTAACAGATTTAGTTGCTTTACATAAAGAAATAGCGGAAGTTGTACAAAAAAGATATGATAATAAATTAACTATTACGGATTTCGTCTCGCATGCTGTTGTATTAGCACTTGGAGAGCATAAAGAAATGAACAGCGCTTATATAGATGATGCAATTCATCAATTTGAACATGTGCATTTAGGCATGGCAGTCGCATTAGAAAAAGGGTTAGTCGTTCCAGCTATTCGCTTTGCAAATAATTTATCTTTAGTAGAGTTGTCTAAAGAGATTAAGAATGTGGCACAAAAGGCACGAGCAGGTAGCTTAAGTAGTGATGATATGCACGGAACGACATTTACAATTAGTAATTTAGGTAGCTTTGGTATTGAATATTTCACACCGGTATTAAATACACCTGAAACTGGTATTTTAGGTGTAGGTGCAATTGAACATGTTCCTGTATTTAAAGGGAAAAAATTAAGAAAAGGAAGTATGTTACCTTTAAGTTTAACATTCGATCATCGTGTATTAGACGGTGCACCAGCAGCTGCATTTTTACGCACAATTAAACATTATTTAGAAGAACCTATAACAATTCTTTTATAAAGAGAAGGTGAGAGAATGAGTAAATTAGTTGTTATTGGGGGCGGACCTGCTGGCTATGTAGCAGCAATTACCGCGGCTCAAAATGGCAAAGATGTCACTCTTATTGATGAAGCTGACCTTGGCGGAACATGTTTAAATGTTGGGTGTATGCCGACGAAATCACTGTTAGAAAGTGCTGAAGTACATGACATTGTGAGAAAAGCGAATGATTATGGGGTTACGCTTAATACAGGAAGTATATCAATTGATTGGGATCAAATACAGGCGAGGAAATCACAAATCGTAATGCAACTCGTCCAAGGAATACAATATTTAATGAAGAAAAATAAAATTAAAGTTGTAAAAGGAACAGCGAAATTCGAAACGGATCATCGTATGCGAGTTGTACAAGGAAATAAAGAAGAAGTAGTTGATGGAGAGAGCTTTATTATCGCAGCTGGTTCCGAACCTACAGAATTACTATTCGCTCCGTTTGATGGAAAATGGATTTTAAATAGTAGCCATGCCATGTCTCTTGAGAGTGTACCATCTTCATTGTTAATCGTTGGTGGTGGTGTAATAGGATGCGAGTTTGCAAGCATTTATAGTAGACTTGGCACAAAAGTATCGATAGTTGAAATGGCACCGCAATTAATACCTGGTGAAGATGAAGATATCGCGAATACTTTAAGAGAGAAATTAGAAAAAGATGGGGTGAAAATTTTTACGGGAGCAGTTTTAAAAGGTTTAAATAACTATAAGAAGCAAGCTTCATTTGAATACGAGGGAATTACTCACGAAGTAACTCCAGAATTTGTTCTTGTTTCTGTAGGAAGAAAACCACGAGTGCAACAATTAGGATTAGAAAAGGCAGGGGTTCAGTTTTCAAATAAAGGGATTGCTGTGAATGAACATATGCAAACGAACGTATCGCATATTTACGCAGCTGGTGATGTGATCGGTGGAATTCAGCTTGCTCACGTTGCCTTCCATGAAGGAACGACAGCAGCATTACACGCAAGCGGAGAAGACGTGAAAGTAAATTATCACGCTGTGCCCCGTTGTATATACACAGCTCCAGAAATAGCTAGTGTCGGGTTAAGTGAAAAAGGTGCAAGAGAACAATATGGTGATATTCTCATCGGAGAATTTCCTTTTACAGCGAACGGAAAAGCTCTTATTTTAGGAGAACAAGTAGGTAAAGTAAAAGTCATTGTAGAACCTAAATACCAAGAAATTGTAGGGATTTCTATTATCGGTCCTCATGCAACTGAACTTATTGGTCAAGGAACCATAATGATTCATACAGAAGTTACCGCTGATATAATGAGAGATTATATTGCAGCACACCCTACTTTATCAGAAGCAATTCATGAAGCGTTAATGCAAGCGGTAGGACATGCTGTACATGCTTAAATGGAAATATAATAAACCACTATTCTCTAAACAAATAAGAGAATAGTGGTTTGATTTTTTATTAATAGAATATCTTATTATTTTTTAATTTCAATCGCTGAAGTAATATCGTTCCAATCAGGAGCTAAATTAGCAGTTTTACCATACCAATCAGCGTGTTTAAATATAACACCTTTTCCATATCCTTGTGTTGAAGTGTGCTCCCAAAGTGTCGTTGAATAACTTGCAGAAGGTGACGCTGTACTTACAGAAGAAATTCTGTCATTCCAGCTAGATGGTAAGTTTTTAAAGCCGCTGCTCCAGTAAATATATTGACCACCTTTATCTTTATGTTCGTAAAAATCAGTACTACCAGCACCGCTACCTAAAGGATTAATATTATTTTTAATTGCTTTTTTATCCTTTGCAATATACGCATCCAATGTTTCACGGCTAGTAAAACCATAAGCTAGCCAATCTCCATTTTCATTTTGCTCTGGTAATACCATAGTAATTTGGATATCTTTCTTATCCTGATCACTTAATTTTGCAAATGAATTAACATTTTGTTCATCCACTTTTAAATAATCAAATGACTTAATTGTGTTACTTTTTTCCTCAGCACTTACTGCACCTAGTCCTCCAGTTAATGCAAAACCAGCTACTAATGTCCCTGCTACTAATTTCTTCAACATATAACCATCCCTTTTTGTTTGAATTTTTGTACAGGTGAATCTTGTACAGCTAAAATGTATTCTAATTTTATACTTTTGTAAATATTCTGAAGTTTTAGAAATAATAGGCGGAATATTTACATTTTTACATTATTTCTTTAGAAAAAATGGTTATTGGAATGATATAATAAGTGGATGTATTGCTTTTACTGGATGTAAAGATATTTTAGGAGAGGTGTCATTGAAATATTTTACAAGAGAATGGTATAAAAAAATGCAAGTTTTAGAATTTGTAAGTTTTATAGAGTCTATAAAAGAATGGTCGGAAATGGATATACAAAGTTTAAAGGAAGAAATAGAGGAAAGGAAAATAGATTTATTAAAATTCCTTCCTGAATCGATATACTCAATTATACAAAACATAACAATTAATTCAGAATACCCATCAGGTGAACTGAAAAAACTTATGCAAGAGTGGACAACAGATTATGAGAAAAGAATGGCACAATTAGATCAATCATACGTAGAATATTTTAATTCCATTGAGAAAAAACTTCCGTCAAATGTCGCTCAGTTACACAAGACATCACTACACGATAGTGTAATTAAAGTAATAAAGAGAGATTCAGAAGATACTTTGTCTATCGTATTAGATTGCAGTGGTACTTTTAGTGAATTTGATAAACTTGAAGTAACCTTTATAGGAGTAACAAAGTGTTCTGTGCAGGAAAACTTTGACAGTTCTTGGTGGCTATATCATGAAATAGCTCTTACTGAAGATGGTTTTGAACTAGGTGTTTTATTTGACTCTCCATTTAGAGAAGTGACGATTTGCGCAGCAGATGTATTACTTGTGAAGAAATAATGTTGTATGGAGTATTACAAACGTTTGACATAATAAAAAAATAAAGTTATTGTAGATACATGAAGTCTACAATAGGAGCTGTACTATGAAATATTCTAAAGCTACAAATTATGCTCTTCATACAATGCTTTTTCTGGCAAAGGCCACACCAAATAAGTTAGTTAGTGTTCACCAATTAGCAGAAATGCAAAATGTTTCACCAACGTACTTGTCTAAAATACTAACTAAGTTGACGAAGGAAGGGATGATACACTCATCATCTGGTCCAAAGGGCGGTTACTCGCTTAGTAAGAATTGGGAAGATATTTCATTTTTAGATATTATACATGCAATTGAAGGCAAAACATCATTGTTTGACTGTTGTTTACATGACAAACCTGGATGTTTAATTAATGAGGCAATGCTCGCAGCAGAAGAGAAAATGGAAGAAGAGTTAAGAAATCAAAAAATCGTAGATCTTGCGAAAAAAATAAAAGTGGATTTTTAATCTGCTTTTATTTTTAAATTAATTAAGGATAAAAAGGCTCTTTAATATCTTTAATTGTAGTTAGAAAATGATATGAAGAAGGAGAGAAGATGATGAATAATTTTTGGAATGATCGATATAAATCAGATGAATATTTTTACGGGGAAGAACCTAATACATTTATTAAAGAACAAGCATTTCGTTTAGCAAATCACAATAAAGTAATAGCATTTGCGGAGGGAGAAGGTAGAAATGCTGTATTTCTAGCAAGACAAGGGAACGAAGTAACAGCTATTGATTATTCGGAAGATGGATTAGAAAAGACAAAAAAATTGGCAGAGAAGCATAACGTAAACGTGCATACAAAAAAAGTAGATTTATTAGCTGATAGTTTGCCAGAAAATGAATATGATGCGGCAATTATGGTATTTGGACATTTTCATGATGATTATAAAAAAATGATATTAGATAAAATGATACAAACGATAAAACCTGGTGGATTAATTATGTTTGAAGTTTACTCAAAAAAACAAATAAACTATAGTACTGGTGGACCAAAAGATGTTGATATGCTGTATGATCCAATTGATATCCTTACTTGGTGTGAAGAACATAAGGTAATTCATTTCTTTAATGGAGAACAAGAGCGAGTTGAAGGGAAAGGGCACACTGGTTTAGCTGATGTTATTCAAGTTGTTATTAGAAAATTAATATAAGTGTTAATGAAAGTGTTAAATGTATAAATGTAAAAAGACCAGTCGTATAAGACTGGTCTTTCTATTTAGATACTAAATTATCAAGCTTCCAATATGTATTTGTTAACGGCGCAGCTTTGCTATCTATGTATAAATACATATTATTTAAATCTTTTGGTGAAGTTTTCAGTTCAAACACAATGTCAGTAGTTAAAGAGAATTCGTGTGGAACATTTTTATAGTGCTCGTCATCTATCGGATGAGCTTCACCTTCATATTTCTCACCAGTTTTTTCATCTTGTATGAAATATTTTATTTCCGAAAGATCAATAGTTTGTCCATCGTCTCGAACATTATTAATCATAACACGAGTAGTAAGGCGCCGCTCTTTGTCTATTTTTTCAAACTTTGCATTCTCAACTGTCGCTCTATAGTATTCATTTTTAACTATTTCTCCATAGTGCATTGCATTCTTTTCGAGAGCGCTCTTTTCTTGTTTTGATGTAGTATTACTATTACATCCTGTTAATATTCCAGTAAATAATAATGCTGTACATGTCGTTTTGATTAATGATTTCATAGTAATCCCTTTCTGTATTAAAAAGTAAAACATAGGAATAATTTTACATCAACAGGAAGGTAAATGAAAGTATTTTTGCGTAATATACAGATATACATTTATTTGGTTGGCAAATTAATGGGATAGAAAGCGGGAGAAGACTGTATAAAACGGAATAAATAAGAACTGAAAATATTGTAAAACAGAAGAGGCATACATATAATTAAAATAAAGTTTAAGTTTCTGAATCTTCAATAACGGTGGTGATAACATGTTTACTGAAGAACGTCGAGAGAGAATCTTAGAACTACTTAATACAGATGGAAGAGTAATCGCAAAGGAACTTGCGGAAAGATTTGAAATGTCTATTGATTCTATAAGAAGAGATTTGTCTATTATGGAAAAGGATGGTTTATTAAAAAGAACGCACGGAGGTGCAATTGAACTTACGCGAGTGAGGAACTTAGCTGCGGAACCAGCTAAACGTTATAGTGATAGCTCAATATATGAGAACACAATTGCAAAAGTTGCGGCATCTTATATACAAGAAGATGATTCTATTTTTATTGGCGGGGCTTCCATTCATAATGCGATGCTGAAATATTTACCGGAAGTATCATTTACGGTTATTACGAATTCTATAGAAATAGCTGGTCATCTAAGAGAATATAAGAACATCGATACATATTTAATTGGTGGAAAAGTAAAGCCTTCAGGAAATATTACTGATACATTTGCCTCTGAATTGATAAGTAGATTTTCTATTGATCTTTATTTCTCTACAGGTGGAGGCATTTCATTACAAGGTATTAGTACTGCAACACCTGAAGTTGCTTATTTTAGTAAAAGAGTAAGTGAAATTGCTAGAAGAAATATTTGTTTAGCTCCGCATAATAAACTTGGAATAGATTGTTTTATAAGAGGAGAGTCTCTAAAAGAAATTAACCTTATTATAACTGACGAAGAGGCTAGTAAAGAAACTGTTCAGGAATTTGAGAAACAAGGTAAACAAGTTGTAATAGCGCCATTATATTGATTTGAAAGGAGTTTGACATGATTGTAAAAGAGCAAGAGTTTCATATAAATGGATTAACTTATACAATTCGTTCTGCAGCTGAGAAAGATGCTGACCAGTTATCGAAAATTAGAGTTCAGATTGATGGAGAAACTGAAAATATGGATAGAGATGCTGGAGAGGGATTTATAGATGACCTAGGGTTTCAAAAAATAATAAAAACAGATAGTGAAGAGGCGAAGAATCTCTTTTTAGTTGCAGAAGTGCACAATCGAATCGTTGGATTTTCAAGGTGTGAAGGATCAAATTTTAAGAGATTATCTCATAAAGTAGAGTTTGGCGTTTGCATTTTAAAAGAGTTTTGGGGATATAAAATGGGTAAGAGCCTATTACAACAATCTATTAAATGGGCTGACGAAAATGCAGTAAATAAAATATCTTTACAAGTATTAGAGACAAACGAGAAAGCTATTCATCTTTATAAAAAATTAGGTTTTGAAGTAGAAGGCGTTTTGAAAAATGACAAAAGACTATCGGACGGAAAGTATTATAATACGGTAGTGATGGGAAGGTTTACTGATACTTTTCATAAAAGAGGTGAAGAAGTATGTTTTACAGAAGGAAGTACTATGTAGTGAAAAATGAATTCATAGAAGTATTTAATGATCATTTCAATAACACGAACTTACCTAATCAATTAAAGCATGGTTCTAAGCTAATAGGACGCTGGATGAAAGATAATAAGAATGGTACGTCTGAAGTATTTGCCATATGGGAATATGATAGTTATGAACAGTATAAAGAAATAGAATCGAAAATTAGAAGTGACGAGAGGCATATTAGAAGAATACATGAATGGTATGAAAACCATGGCGGGAAAGAATATGTTTTACAGGAGTACATAGTAGAGATGAAAAATGAAGAGTTAGTATGTACTGTAAAGTAATAGAGGGGGGAGGGATAATAGGAATGAAAACAAAATTATATTTTAGTTTAGCATCCACTATTTTATTTGCAATAGCCGTGATTGTTTTCTTTATAAACGGTAATCCACAAAAGTGGTTTTGGTTATGTATTTTCTTTGCTTCCATTATACAAAATATAGTGCTACTAAAAAAGAATAAAGAAGTGCATTAAGATATTCAAATTATTAACATATTTGTGTCGTCTTTCTAGTTTTATTGAAAACGCTTTTATTCAGTTTTATAATAAAAGTATGTTTTTACAGATCTCCAAAACAATGAATAGGGAGATGATACAATGTTAGCTTCACCGTTTTACTTACATACATGGAAAAAGTTTATTAATGAAGGAGTCCTTGATTCGAACCGTATAAACGAAAGAATTTCAGAGTCATGGCATCGATGTAAACAAGCAAATGTGAATCCTCACATGAATAAAGGTCAGAAAATTTTGTCTTCTAATTTTTTTCAAGATCAAAAGAAAAAGAGTGAAATCTTCCTAGATATCGCAATCCCTCAAATACAAAATATGAGAAAAACCATTGATGAACTACAAATGATGGCATTATTAATCGATCCAGATGGTTATGTTCTATCGTTAAGTGGAAATAAACAAACGTTAAAGCGAGCGAAACATATTAATTTTATTGAAGGTGTAAAATGGACGGAAGCAGCTGTGGGGACAAACGCAATAGGAACAGCGCTAGAAATTGAAGAAGCTATTATGATAAGTGGTACTGAACATTACTCCGTGGTATCTCATAGCTGGAGTTGTGCGGCTGCTCCCATTCATAATGATGACGGGAAATTAATTGGTGTTCTAGATTTCTCCTGTCCAATTGAATTTTCGCATCCATATATGCTCGGTATGGTAACTTCAATTGCACATGCGATAGAACGTGAATGTAGCATAAGAGTTCATCAAAATGAATTACACTTAATTCATCGTTTTTTAGATGTCATTGATAGTGATGAACAAGTAGTTATTTGTAATCATCGTGATGTTATCGTTTCTGCGAGTAAGAGCGTTCGTGAACGAATAAATAATTGGTCAAGAATGAAACTTGAAGAGTTAATGCACCATGGATTAGAAACTAAATTAGAGATACCAGTATATAGTAATGAAAGAATGATTGGGAAATGTATGTATTTAAAGGAAAACGAACAAATGAATACATATTCTGCTCTCACATTTATAAAAGGAATTACTTTTCCAGGAGTTACTGGGACAAGCAGAGCATTTCAACACACACTAGAAGAAATTAAGCTTGTTTCACCGACTGATGCTAGTGTGTATGTATGTGGTGAGACAGGAGTGGGAAAGGAATATGTCGCGAGAGCGATTCATGAAAATAGTCCAAGAAAAGACGGGCCCTTTATAGCTGTTAACTGCGGTTCTTTGCCTAAAGAATTAATAGAAAGTGAATTGTTCGGTTATGCTGAAGGTGCATTTACAGGTGCGCGACGTCAAGGATATAAAGGGAAATTTGAACAAGCGAATGGAGGAACATTATTTTTAGATGAAATTGGTGAAGTACCACCAGAGATGCAAGTAGCATTATTGCGTGTTTTACAAGAACGTACAATAACTCCAATAGGAAGTTCAAAAGAGGTACCAGTAAATATTCGTATTATTACTGCCACACATAAAGATTTACTACGGTTAGTAGAAGAAGGGAAATTCCGTCAAGATTTATATTATCGTTTGCACGTTTATCCGTTATATGTTCCATCGTTAATAGAAAGAAAAGAGGATATCCCATATTTTATACAACACTTTTGCGAACGGAAGAATTGGAATGTTGTATTTCCGAAGAGTATTTGCAATCAATTTTTACAACATACATGGCCCGGAAATATTCGAGAACTAGTAAATGCATTAGAACGCATTTACATTTTGTCGCAAGGACGGGAAATATGCGAAAAACAAGTCGCTCTTTTGATACAAACAATGATGGGAAATCAACAACAACTTGAGTTACAAGTTGAAAATAAAACCGAACATACATTGAATTTTCGTGAAAAAATACAGCGTGATAGCATGATTGAAGCATTAGAAAAGACAAACGGAAATGTTTCATTAGCTGCAAAACTATTAGATGTACCCCGTAGTACATTTTATAAACGAATGCAAAAATATAAGTTATAAAGTAGATTTTTGTAATCTACTTTTTCTTTGTGGGCTCATGTTCTGTCGGAATGTGCGCTTACCGGGGAAATAATAGAACAGTTAGAAATTAATTTCCGAAAGGGGGACTTATGTGAAGTATATTGAAATTGGCTTCGGAAATAGGTGGTTCGTTCGAACAGAAACTGAAAATAAAGATGGAACTGAATTTGAGGAACGAGGAATTATAAAACCTATTTATTTTGAGTCTTTATATGTACGAATTTGGTTTCGGAAAACGTGTTTTATTTTTGATACGAAAGAAGGGTTTAAAAAAACTAAGAAGAGGAGGATTGAATATAAATTTATAGTTGGAATTGTAAGTAGAATAAATAAAGAAAAAGTGTGCTGATATACGTTATTATATTGACCAGGAAATTCTTTGGACTTATATTAAATTCATAAAAAGCAATTTTACTAAATATAAATTGTTAATAAAACCACTAAAAATTATTATCAAGACCTAAAAGCTAAAAATCCTAAAAAAATAAAGGTGAGCGCATATTAGTCATGTATAATATGTACTCACCTTTATTTTCTTGTTCAAAGCACCCGTTAGTCACTCATGGAACATGGAATAAAGTGTGGTATTGATTTGAAATAAAGTTTGATAATTTATAAAAAAGATTGATAAAACCCTGTATTAATATAAGATTTTTCTTTTGCCCCTTAAATTTCAGTTGTATTGTTCAATTAAAGGGCCAGATTGTTGAGGAAACAGGAATAATAAGAATACTCAAAAGATTGTTTGTGAAGTGTTACACTTAAACTAACGGGCAGTTTAGCTTAAGTACATTTTTTCACAATTTTAAATGGGGAAGTTTCCCCATTTTTATACCAGCTTAACGTTGATTCGGGAATGTTGAACTTCGCTACCTGCTAATTGAATTCTACTTCATCTGGAGACCTTTAAATTAAAATGTTTCCTTTCTTCTGACAGACTTATTAAATTTCGAAAACAATCAATTCAATCATCTTTTCGTATAGAAAAACTTATTAAGAAACATGCACTAGAAAAAATATAAATCATATATAGGAGATATCCCGTTTGAATGCTTGAGGAGGATATTATGAAACCTATGTTACCTAGTGAAAAATATTTCGGTAATTTAGAACTAGTTTATGCATTTTATGGGGCTATGCCTACAGGTGTTACTGTTTCAGAAACCGGTCGTATTTTCATTTGCTTTCCGAAATGGGGAGACGATGTTAAATTTACGGTGGCGGAAATTTTTGAGGATAAATTGCAGCCTTATCCTAATTTACAAACCAATTTGGTTAACCCCGAGAATATCCCAATGACTTTCATCAGTGTCCAAAGTGTAGTTGCTGATGGAAGGGGAACGCTTTGGATATTAGATAAAGCGGCACCCAATTTTTCTGAACCTATTAAAGGGGGGGCAAAATTAGTCGCTGTTGATTTAGAAACCAATACAATAAGAAAAGTATATACCTTTACAGAAGATGTTGTCCTGCCTACAACTTATCTGAGTGATGTCCGTTTTGATTTTCGTGTTGGAAAAGCAGGTTATGCCTATATAACGGATTCTTCTTCAAGAGGACCAGGAGCTATTATCGTCGTAGATTTATCAAATGGAAACGCGTTTAGACGGTTAAATGGAGCAAATTCAACTTCACCCGATCCCTATTTTTTACCGAAAGTAGAAGGTCAAATTTTAATGAATCGAAACAAAGACGGTTCAACTTCTCCATTTAGATTGGCGTCTGATAGTCTTGCGATTTCTCCTGATGGAAAGATATTATTTTTTGCTCCACTAACCAGTCGGCATTTGTTCTCGATCTCAACAGAAGCCCTGAGAGACAGAACGATATCGGACATGAATTTACCTTATCATGTGGAGTATTGGGGAGAAAAAGGTGCGTCTGATGGAATGATCACTGATGCAAAGGGAACTGTTTATGCTGGAGATTATGAAAACAACAGTATCCGTAAGATATTGCCAAATGGCATAATGGAAACTATTGCACATGATCCGAGAATTTTGTGGCCGGATACTTTTTCAATTGGTCCAGATCAATATTTGTATGTCATTGTGAACCAATTACATCGACAGCCTAGATTTCATTATGGAAAAGACTTACGACAGAAACCTTATAGTTTACTTCGTATCAAAATTGATGAATTTCCTGCTCCGACCTTTTCATAATAAAAATAGTCAATTAATTGTTTTCATTGATAGAAAATGATCAAACTTTTTTATAAAACCAAAACATAAACCTGCTGGATAAGAATCCATTTTGATCAATCTTTTTCAAAATGGATTCTTTTTATTTACCATAGAATACGGGTTAACACGATATTTTTAATCAAACTTTATTTTAAAATTACGAAGGAACTCATGAATGTTTTAAAAAATATGGTGAAGTAGTAATACCCCAACTTATGAGTGAAATTAATGAAAAGTTAAAATGGGATGTTGTTAGTTATGTAGATCATAAGGAGTATGCTTTATGGCCACTACTAAAATATTTTAAAAAGATAATTACCTCAGCCTAAAGATATTAAAGAACTTGTTTGTAATATTCTATTTGAAGATTTTTCATTGAAAATCTCAATAGCTCTTTCACATATTTCTTAATTAATACAAAATCTTTCTGTTATCCAATAATTAAGTTCAGAAAATGTAAGGCTTTGTTCTATTTTCTTACCTTGGGAATATTGTTTTAAAACATTATTATTAATAGAAGTCGGAATGCCATCGATATAACCGAAAATCTGAATTTTCTTTAATACAGGAGATATACGCCAATCATTAGACTTTGTAATGAGTTCTTTCATACTTGATAAATGTATTGGATCTGTATGTAAGATTTTTGCTGGACCTGGATTTCTAGCAATTTTAATCCTATTATTTGAGACTTCACAAGTGAAAGTTTCTCTTACATTACTTACTTGAAATGCTTCATAAAGTGGATAAGCTTGGAATAAAGGCGCACAGTAACCAACATCGACATAATAAGGTTGCTCTAAATTAACTCGTAAACATAAATGTCCAGGATCCATATACATACATATAATGAACATCAAAATCAAGATTGGATAGTAACCAATGGAATCCAATTGAGTGTGTCCAACAAGTACCGCCCAAACCTTTTGTTGTAATACGGTTTATGTATGTCTCAATGTAAGGAAAATAATCCTCTGTTTCATTACTTTTTTCCCAGTCAATTATTTTAGTAAGAGTTTCCCACTTTACCTTTTCTTGATGAGCTTTAATAAGCTCATTTAAAAACTTTAAGCTAGTAGGTTGTTTTGTAGCACCTAAAAACGATAGAAACTTGTTTACAAGTTTTTCTTGTGACATGTTCTTATCCTTTCTATATAGTAGTTTGTATTAAGAATATTATACAATTAATATCAGAAAATACAGTTATTAATAGGTTAGGAGAGAATTGTATGTCAATGTCGCTATATTATAAAAAAATTCGTGAGCAATTAGGCCATGAACTAATTCTAATACCGAGTGTAGCTGCTGTTATTAAAAATGAGCAAGGGAAAATCTTATTTCAATATCCTGGTGGAGAATACTGGAGTTTGCCAGCTGGAGCAATTGAGCCTGGAGAAACTCCAGAAGAAGCGGTAGTTCGTGAAGTGTGGGAAGAAACGGGTTTGAAAGTGCAAGTAAAAAAACAAAAAGGGGTATTTGGAGGGGAAAGGTTCCGTCATATATATCCGAATGGCAATCAAGTAGAATATATTGTTGTTGTGTTTGAATGTGAAATTACTAGTGGAAAACTGAAATCGATAGATGGTGAATCTTTAAAACTACAATATTTCTCATTTTCTGAAAAGCCTACTTTAGCACTACCATACCCAGATAATATATTTTTATAGATGTAAAATAGCACACCGTATTTATTGCAGGTGTGCTATTTATATAACCCCGTCGTATACATCTCCGTCAATGTATGTACTATCTCTTCTAACTCAAATTTTTTATCATTTTTCACAATTGCCCAAAGAAACATCTCATTCATTGCGAACCAAGCACGTGCTACAATTTCTTTATTTAATTCAGGCTGTGCTAATCCACTTTCTTGAGAGTATGTAATATCCTGCGTAATATTGTTTATGAAGCGTTCCCGTATCTCGTCCCATTTTTGACGTATCTCTTTTGATAATCCGATTGCTTCTTCTACAACTTGTAAAATAGCTCGTTCTTTCTTTGCTAGTTGTAGAAATGCTCTAACTTGATTTTGAATCATTTTATGTGCTTCTTCCTTCGTTTGAGGCAAAAAGGAGCGCTTGGCAATATCATAAAATTGATTCATAACATCTTCCATTAAAACGGTGAGGAGATCATCTTTGTTTTTAAAGTATACATATGCTGTTCCGTAACCAGTTTCTGCATGTTTAATAATTTGTGTAATTGTCGTTTTTTGAAATCCGTTATTTATAAAAATAGTGTAACCAGAGTGTAATAGTTTTTTCTTCGTTTCTAAGGAGCGGTGTTTTCTTGATGAAAGGGTACTGTTTTTCAAAGAATCACCTCTTTATACTGAAATATCTGAAAATATAACTGTATTGTAAAAGAAATTCATATATAAAGTCAACTGACATAATATCATTGACGTCGTATCAATTGAGGTGATATATTTCAATTAGTTAGAATAAAAAGAAAATTAAGAGAAGGTGACACCATGTATAAAGAACCATTTCAACCGAATTATGAATATGCGCTTGAATGTGATAAACATGATGAACTGAAAGATTTTCAAACTGAATTCTATAAAAAAGAAGGAACGATATATTTAGATGGAAACTCATTAGGACTACTTTCAAAAAGAGCAGAGAAATCATTACTTACGTTGCTAGATTCGTGGAAAGAGTATGGCATTGACGGCTGGACAGAAGGTGAGCACCCGTGGTTTTTCCTTTCAGAGAAATTAGGTAAACTTACAGCCCCTCTTATTGGTGCTTTACCGGAAGAAACTATTGTAACCGGTTCTACAACTACAAATATACACCAAGTTATTGCGACGTTTTACGAACCAAAAGGAATACGTACAAAAATACTTGCGGATGAATTAACTTTCCCATCAGATATTTATGCACTTCAAAGTCAAATTCGTTTAAAAGGATTAGATCCAGAGGAGCATTTAGTAAGAGTGAAAAGCCGAGATGGTAGAACACTTTCAGAAGAAGATATTATTTATGCGATGGAAGATGATATCGCTTTAATTTTATTACCTTCTGTTTTATATAGAAGTGGTCAAATTCTGGATATGAAACGTTTAACAACGGAAGCTCATAAACGCGGCATTCACATTGGATTTGATTTATGCCATTCAATAGGATCTATTCCGCATCATTTCAAAGATTGGGATGTCGATTTTGCTGTTTGGTGCAATTATAAATATTTAAATGCAGGACCGGGTGGCGTTGCAGGAATTTATGTAAATAATAAACATTTTAATAGACTACCAGGGTTGTCTGGATGGTTTAGTTCTAGAAAAGATAAGCAGTTTGATATGGAGCATACATTAACAGCCGCTGATCATGCAGGTGCTTATCAAATTGGTACACCTCACGTTTTAAGTACAGCACCATTAATTGGTTCACTTGAAATTTTCAAAGATGCTGGTATTGAGCGTTTACGTGAGAAATCTTTACATATTACGAGGTACATGCTGAATTTAATTGAACATGAATTAAAAGATTTCGAATTTACAATTGGAAATCCATTAGAGGATGAAAAACGAGGCGGGCACATTTATTTAGAGCATGCAGAAGCAGCACGTATATGTAAAGCACTAAAAGCAAATGGAGTAATTCCAGATTTTAGAGCGCCAAATGGGGTGAGACTTGCGCCGGTCGCTTTATATAACACATACGAAGAAGTGTGGAAATCTGTACAAATATTAAAGAAAATTATGAAAAATGAAGAGTATAAGCAGTTTGAAAATAAGCGAGAGGTTGTGGCATAAATATGAAAACATCAGAGTGGATTGATATTTCACAACCGCTAAATAATAATATTGCAACGTGGCCAGGAGACACACCGTTCTCGTATGAAGTTTCATGGTCAAAAGAAGAAAGTGGCTCGGTAAATGTCGGAAAGTTAACGATGAGTATTCATACAGGCACTCATATTGATGCACCATTTCATTTTGATAATGATGGAAAGAAAGTATTAGATTTAGATGTTCAAGTTTATGTTGGTCCAGCACGGATTATTGACGTTTCTAATTTTGAAAGCATCGGGAAAAAGGAATTAGAAAGCTTTCATTTAGAAGGTGTAGAACGATTATTATTACGTACATCTTCACATGGAAAAGCTGAAGAATTTCCAGATGTGATCCCTCATTTACGTGCAGACATAGCACCTTTTCTTTCAGAGAAAGGTATTCGTTTAATCGGAGTAGATGTACCATCAGTTGATCCGCTAGATGATAAAGAATTAGCAGCACATCATCAATTATTTAAACATGGAATTCATATTTTAGAAAATGTCGTACTAGATCATGTAGCAGACGGTGATTATGAACTTATTGCATTACCACTTGCATTAACTGATGCAGATGGAAGTCCAGTTCGAGCCGTTATTAGACCAATATAAGTAGAATCATATAAAAGGGGCGTTTGGCTAATATGAAAGAAAATGAAAAAGTAATTATGGAAAAAGGGATTCATACGGATTTTAAAGAGAATATGACGTATGGGGAGTATTTACAATTAGATAGTTTACTATCTTCTCAAAAAAGATTATCGGACCATCATGATGAAATGTTATTTATCGTTATTCACCAAGCAAGTGAGCTTTGGATGAAGCTCATTTTACATGAGCTAAATGCGGCGATTGAATCTATTAAACAAGATAAATTACAACCAGCTTTTAAAATGTTAGCACGTGTATCAAAAATTCAGTCTCAAATTATTCAATCTTGGGATATTCTTGCGACATTAACACCATCAGAATATATTGAGTTTCGTGATTCACTCGGTCAAGCTTCAGGTTTTCAATCGTATCAATATCGTATGATTGAGTATGCACTTGGCTATAAAACGCCACACGCATTAAAAATTTATGAAAAGGATCCAGAATTACATGCACGACTTCATAAAGCGCTACATGCACCAAGTCTATATGATGTCGCGATTCAAGCATTAGTAAAAGAAGGATTCCCTATTCATAAAGATGTGTTAAACCGTGATATTACGCAACCTTATGAAGAAGATGCAACAGTAGAAGCAGCGTGGTTAGAAGTATATGCGGATGTGAAAAAATATTGGAATTTATATCAGCTTGCTGAAAAATTGATTGATATTGAAGACTGGCTACAACAATGGCGTTTTCGTCATATGAAAACAGTAGAACGAATTATTGGACATAAAATGGGAACAGGTGGATCCTCCGGTGTTTCTTATTTAAAACGAGTACTTGATCAACAATTCTTCCCAGAGCTGTGGAATGTTCGTACGAAATTATAAAAATAAACCTGTCAGTTCATTATGACTGACAGGTTTATTTTTATTTGAGCACAATTATGTTTAAAATGAAGGAACAAGATATAATAAATGGAGTAACTATTTAAATGGAGGTAAAGTTTTTGGATTTCAAGCAACTAGAAAATAAATTCGAAAAGAAAAAAGTGAATACATTTCTTGTTTATCAAAAAGGGGAATTAACAACTGAGTACTATAAAACACTTGAATGTGCAAATAAATTATATAAAATAAATTCGATTACAAAAAGTATTGTATCTTTATTAATTGGTATTGCTCTTGATAAGAGCTATATAAATGATATACATACACCGATTACAGAGTGGATTGAAAATGTACCTGGGGAAAAACATGATTTGACGCTTTATCACTTATTAACAATGACTACTGGTGAGGATTGGAAAGAGTTTGGAAATGGAGTAGTATTCCCAAATGACTTTGTAGAATCAGAGAACTGGGTACAGTACATATTAGAAAAGCCAATAATTGAAGAACCTGCTACAAAAATGAATTATAATTCAGGTTCTTCTCATTTACTGAGCTATATTATTCAAGAAGCTACTGGAATGTCGACAGAGCGGTTTGCAAAGAAATATTTATTTGATCCATTAGAAATTAACGAATACGAGTGGCAACAAGATCCGCAAGGTATATATGTCGGCGGCTTCGGTATGAAAATGAAATCTACCGATTTATTAAAATTAGGAAAGTTATGTTTGCAAAATGGATATTGGAATGAAAAAGAAATTGTATCAGCGAAATGGTTAGAAGAGTCAAGTAGGGCTCTATTTGAAACATATGAACATGTCGGTGCATATGGATATCACTGGTGGGTATTAGATAACGGAAGATTTCACATACCGTATTGTATATATTTTGCTATGGGATACGGCGGACAATACATCGTTATCATTCCTCAGTTAGAAATAGTAGCTATTATAAGTAGTCATATGCCAAAACGTGGGCTTGTTCCATTAAAACTATTTATTGAGCATGTACAGGGAAATTCTAATTATATATAAGAAAAGGAGGGAATGTATGAAGGATGAAAAAATTTTATCTTTATTTAGATTATGTTTAAGTCTTCTAGTGTGTAGCGCCATTATTACGCAATTCATAATTAGGGCACAAGTGAAGCCGTTTAATCCAGTTAACTTTTTTAGTTTCTTCACTATTGAAAGTAACATTTTAGTTGCATGTATTCTCCTTTTAAGCAGTATCGGAACAGCTACATTTGGTCGCTCAGAACAGTTTAGTATACTTCGTGGTGCGGCAACGGTATACATACTTACGACAGGACTCGTTTATTTTTTGTTACTAAGAGGGTTAGAAGAGTCACTTCAAACGGCAATACCATGGGTAAATACTGTGCTACATTATATCATGCCGATTGCAATGCTTTTAGATTGGATTTTAAATCCACCTATTAAGAAAATCACTTGGAAACAAGCTGCAAGTTGGCTCTTATTCCCGTGCTTTTACGTTGTATATAGCTTAATACGTGGTCCAATCGTGAATTGGTATCCATATCCGTTTTTAGATCCGAGAATAGGTGGATATGGTAAAGTACTTTTATATAGTATAGGGATAGCTGTAGTAATTGGCGCTATTTGTATATTGGTAAGATTTTTAGGGAATCGAAACTTTAGGAAAGAATTTTAGAAATGCAAGGAACCCCACTGTTTCCATTTTTAACAGTGGGGTTTCACTTTATCTACTCGTCTTCTGAAACGACAACTTTATAAATTTCTCCGTCTTCGTTTCAAATTCTACATCAACAAAAACACCATATTCTTTTCCATCTTCACGTAACCACAATTTAAATTTTTCAACAGTTATTTGAACTGTTTTTGGTTTTCTACCTATATGAAGATAGTCAATAATTTCTGCTTTTGGGTATTGTTCTTTCGTCTTTTCTACGGCAAGTTTACCCCATTTGGCATACGGCGGCTGCGCATGAACAATTGATGAGTCTGTATATATATTTGAACATGTTGTTAGGAACAGAATGACGAGTGCGACACGTTTTAACGATTTCTTCATGATGAACTCCTTTCATCCTTTTTTTATATTGTTTACATATTTTTTCAACGATATTAGTTTGGATTTTTTTGTCTTCTTTACATAAAAGCGAGGCTTTTACAAAACATAACCAAGAAATCATTTCCGTAATTAAGGAGGGAAAATTATGCGCCAAAAAGCTATTTTTAAAATAGCAGTTTTACTTGCGTTCATAGGACTGTCTTTAATGGTCAGTAGTATACAACTAAAGAATGTAGAAGCTTTTTCTAATCAAGTTATTCAAAGAGGAGCATCTGGCGAAGATGTCATTGAACTGCAATCTCGTTTGAAATATAACGGATTTTATACGGGAAAAGTGGATGGTGTTTTCGGATGGGGTACATACTGGGCACTTCGGAATTTTCAAGAGAAATTCGGATTACCCGTTGATGGTTTAGCTGGAGCTAAAACGAAGCAAATGCTCGTGAAGGCAACGAAGTATGACAAGTCAACTGCTAATAAAGGGACAACAACGAATAAAGGAAATAGCGGCGGAACTGCACAAGAGAATAAACCAACTCAAAATAAAGGGACAAATGTTCCGAACGGTTATTCTCAAAATGATATTCAGCTTATGGCAAACGCAGTATACGGCGAATCACGTGGTGAACCGTATTTAGGACAAGTTGCAGTAGCTGCCGTTATTTTGAATCGTGTTACAAGTGCGTCATTCCCAAATACTGTTTCAGGTGTAATCTTTGAGCCTAGAGCATTTACAGCAGTAGCCGATGGACAAATATATTTAACGCCAAATGAAACAGCAAAAAAAGCAGTTTTAGATGCGATTAACGGATGGGATCCAACAGGAAATGCTTTATATTATTTCAATCCAGATACTGCGACTAGTAAATGGATTTGGACTCGTCCACAAATTAAAAAAATCGGTAAACATATTTTCTGTAAATAGAGCGGAGGTGGGACAATGTTACGAGGTATTATCATTGTATTATTAACAGTCGGTGTAGTAGGAACAGGCTATTGGGGCTATAAAGAGCACCAAGAGAAAAATGCGGTTTTAATTCGAGCGGAAAATAGCTATCAACGTGCATTCCATGATTTAGCATACGAAGTCGATTTATTACACGATAAAATTGGCACAACACTTGCGATGAATTCACGATCATCTTTATCACCTGCATTAGCGGATGTATGGCGTTTAACATCTGAAGCTCGCTCAGATGTTGGACAACTTCCTTTAACATTAATGCCATTTAATAAAACGGAAGAATTTTTAGCGAATATCGGTGATTTCAGTTACCGTGCAGCCATTCGTGATTTAGAAAAAGAGCCGTTAAATGAGCAAGAATATAAAACGCTACAAACTTTATATTCAAATGCAGGAAATATACAAGATGAACTAAGAAAAGTACAACATCTTGTTTTGAAAAATAATTTACGCTGGATGGATGTAGAAATGGCACTTGCATCAAATCGTGATCCAGCAGATAACACAATTATTGATGGATTGAAAACTGTAGAGAAAAACGTAACATCATATTCTTCTACAAACTTCGGACCGACCTTTACAAGTGCGCAAAAAAATAAAAAAGGCGGATTTGAAGCGGAAGGAAAGGCAATTTCTAAAGATGAAGCGGCGAAAATTGCCAAATCGTTTTTAAATTTAAAAGGAAATGAAAAAGTAGATGTAGAGAAAAGTGGAAAAGGTGCGAAAGAATCCTTCTATAGTGTGAAAATTAAAGATGAAGCAACGAACAATGAGTTCTATATGGATATTACCGGAAAAGGCGGATATCCAATTTGGGTTATGAATAACCGCGAAATTAAAGAACAGAAAGTTAGTTTAAACGATGCAGGTAGTAAAGGTTTAAAATTTTTAAAGGACCATAAGTTTAATAATATGGAGCTTTATGATAGCTCTCAATATGATAATGTTGGTGTATTTACGTATGTAGTAAATGAAAATGGAGTACGAATTTATCCAGAAGCAATCCAAATGAAAATTGCTTTAGATGACGGTTCTATCGTAGGGTTCTCCGCAAAAGAATATTTAGCGTCACATCAAAAACGAACAGTTCCATCGGCAAAGCTAACTGCAGCAGAAGCAAGAAAGAAAATCAATCCGGATGTAAAAGTAATGGAAGAACGTAAAGCTGTAGTAGTTAATGATTTGCATAATGAAGTACTTTGCTATGAATTTGTAGGTACTTTAGGAAAAGATACGTACCAAATATTCATTAATGCTAATAGCGGGGCCGAGGAAAAGGTAAAGAAAATGCAAGCTGTTGAAAAAATTTATGATTAAACCTTAAAAGTGAAGTGGTGAAAATAATGAAAACTCTAATATATATATTAATGCTTTGCTTCGTTATAACTGGATGCAGTATTGGAACAAAAGAAAACCAAAACGAAAAGCCGAAACAAAAAAATGTTTCAATGAAAAATGTTAATTATACGAATAAATCAAATAAGCCAAATGAAAAAGCGGCAGATCATTTAGCATCTTTAGCAGCAAGTGTGCCAGGTGTGAATGATGCGACAGCGGTCGTTGTTGGAAAATATGCTATTGTAGGTATAGACGTAAAAGCAAAACTTGATCGAACTCGTGTTGAATCAATTAAATATTCTGTTGCAGAAAGTTTAAAAAATGACCCTGACGGTGCTAATGCAGTCGTTGTAGCAGATGTTGATACGTATGAACGCCTCAAACAAATCGGAAAGCAAATTAAAAAAGGAAAAACAGGTGAAGGTATACTAGATGAATTAGCGGCTATTGTGGGACGAGTAATGCCACAAGTTCCAAATGATATGATTGAAAATCGAGAAACGAATCCAATTAAAGATAATGATAAACAATTACCAAAAGATGAAGAACAAGAGTTAAGAAAAGAACAGGATGATCAATCAAATAATCATTTGAATAAATGAAATTAGCCTCGTACTTAATTGTGCGAGGTTTTTAACTATAATATTAAATATTCAGTTTATTTTTAAGGGAATATATGGTTTAATTATGATGGGAGGGACAACTGTTATGATGAAAAAAAGCGCATGTATATTGTTTAGTTTATGCTTAGGTTTCAGTATGACAGCGTGTGAAAAGAGAAAAGAAGTGAAAAATCAAACAGCAACTTCTTCTACTGTGATGGAAAGGCAACAGAAAGAATCTATCAATATAAATCATTTCTCGAACATAAATGAAGGAATGACTTATACAGAAGTGAAAGATTTAATTGGTTTTGAAGGGGATTTACTTATAGAAGAAGGGGTAGAACATTCTACACAAATTAAACAAATTTTTGCTTGGAAAGGAAACAATCCAAATTCATTTGTTGAAATTACCTTTTTAGATGGAAGAGTGCATTCAAAAGCACAGCAAGGTATAAGTTAATAAGCTAAAAAATGGGAGAGTTTAGTATGAACATACACACAGGGGAAATTCAATTAGTTCCGTATAAGGAGAAATATAAAGAAGTTATACAAACATTTACTTTACCAAGTGAACAAGTTCAGTTTACAGCAGATCCAAGCGCATTACTGGAAAAAGCAAAAAGTGATCGTACAAAAAATGTGATTGTTATTTTAGATTACAATGGCGTACCGGTGGGTCTTTTCGCATTGGAAACGGGAGATAGAGTAAAGGAGTTCACAGATAATGAGGATGCTTTACTTTTAACGTCATTTTCTATTAATCACAATAGACAAAGAAAAGGATTCGCTAAAAAGTCATTGTTATTATTAGAAGAGTTTGTAAAACGCTATTTTCCAATAAAAAATGAAGTTGTACTTGCTGTGAATGAAAGAAATATTCCTGCACAAAATTTATATGCAAAAGTGGGCTTCGAGGATAAAGGTTTTAGAAGAATGGGACCAATTGGCCAACAAATAATAATGCATTTACCTATAATGAAATAATGAGATAGAAAACTTACTCTTGAATATTCACGTAGTAGGTTTTTTTATTTTAGTAATATATAATATATGTATATAAAATGAAACAGAAATGAAGGATATAAAAAATGAATCAAGATAGAAAATGGAATATCGTTGGGGGAAGAGTGATTAAAACTGGGATTGCAGTTTTTCTTACAGTGTTAGTTTGTGAATTTTTTAACATTCCAACTATTTTTGCTGTAATAACAGCAATTGTTACAATTGAACCAACTGCAACAGACTCAATAAAAAAAGGGCTTATTCGCTTTCCGGCCTCAACAATTGGATCGGCATATGCCATGACGTTCACATTTTTCTTAGGTCATCAAGCAATTTCTTATGCATTAGCTGCGATGTTTACGATCGTTACATGTCAAAAACTAAGGTTACATGCGGGAACATTAGTCGCAACTTTAACTGCTGTAGCTATGATTCCAATTACGGCAGATCATTATTTCACTGCATTTTTAATTCGTTTAGCTACTACATCTACTGGTATTATAGTATCTACTTTAGTGAATTTTTTCATTTTCCCACCACACTACACGAAAACGATTTTTGGATGTACAGAGGATCTATTTGCTAAAACAGCAAATATTATGGAAGAATGGATTACTGCATTAGTTGCAGGAAAAGGTATGAAAAAGGAGACCGCTCAGGGTTTATCTAAATTGACTGTATTATTGCATAAGGCGATACAATTTGTTCAATATGAGCAGAAAGATTGGAAATATCATCAACATACAAAGAAGGAAATGAGAAGCTTTTTAACCATGCAGAACCAACTTCATATATTACAGCAAATCATTTACCATATAGATAATTTAGCTCGAGTGTCAATTGAGACTTGTGACTGGTCACAAAGTGAAAGGGAAATATTACAACGAACAATTCATTCTATAATTGCTATATTGAGAAAACGTTGTAATGAAATTGATGAGGAACATTTGAAACTTATTGCTGAATTAGACAAGCAATTTTGGAGTTATAAAAATGATTTAAAAGATTATAAACCAAATCATTATCATCACCATTTTTCAAGTGAGTCTATTATTTTATTTGAGGTATTATCTATTCATGATATGTTAGAAGAATTAAAACAAATATCCGAGAAATATGAGTGGGAAAATTGATTCAATTGATAAGTTTATTTTATTGTGAGGGGAATAATATGACACTTTATATTGCATTACTAAGAGGAATCAATGTCGGTGGACATAAAGTAATCAAAATGGCTGATTTAAAACGAGTGTTTGAATCAATAGGGTTAAAACAAGTGAAAACATATATACAAAGTGGTAATATCGTGTTCGAATCTGAGGAAGATATAAACTTTCTAAAGGACCGAATACAATCTGAAATAAAAAATGAATTTGATTTCGATGTTCCAGTCATGCTAAGAACATATGGTGAATTTATAAATATTATTAAACAATGTCCGTATGAAGTTCATTCATTGTTAGAAGGAGAAAGTGTTCATGTTGCTTTTTTAGCTAATGTACTTTCTGAAGAGGAAAGTAGTCAATTGCTTACATTTAAAAGTGAACTTGAAGATTGCTATATAGATGAGAAGGTTGCTTATTTGTTTTTCAAAAATAGCATTCGAAATTCTAAATTAATGAACCAGTTTCAGAAGTTACATACACCAGCTACAGTTAGGAATTGGCGTACTGTGAATAAATTAAAAGCAATTGTAGAGAGTATGTAAATATAAAAAGATGAGGTTTTCTACATGTAGAAAACCTCATCTTTTTACTTATATTGTTTTGCAACTATGAGTTCGACAATAGGATAAATAAAGAATGAAGAGCAAATTGCGATGAACAGAGGGAGGTTTTTAACGCCATCTAAATTAGCCCCCATAGAAAATCCTTCGGAGAAGATTAATAAAAGGAACATTACAACTACAAGCACAAAATACGCAATTTTAAAGCTTTTATATGTAATTTGTTGGCCCATTTCATCTTGACTTTCTTCTGATACACCGTGGGGATCTCCCCAAGTAATGTGATTAATTAAATTACTAAGTATTAACGAGATAGCAAAAATCGTACCACCCAAAATAGAACCTTCAGTGATGTATTTATATGTGCCATGTACTAGTATTGCAATTAATGCTAAAACAATGATTATAAAAATAGTTTTTTTAGTATTCAATAAATAATTGCCCCCCTCGATTGTAAAAAACTCTTTACAAATATAAGTATAAAATTGGAAAAGCATCATGTCAAATACTTTTTACATATAATATGTAAGTATGCAATATTTTGGTTTTATGATAAATAAAAAATTACAATACATTTGAATGTAAAAGAATGGGCTCGCATATATTTGGAAGGGATGTCAGATTAATTTAGGGGGTAGTTATGTCTATACTTTTAAAAGCTGGTGCAGATGCAGGAAACAACGGTTTGAAGTTAATGGTGAAAGGGCAAGACCCTATTTTTATTCCGAGTATTTATTCTTTATATATAGGTGAGCCTACAGGACTCTTAGACGAGGTAGATGTTTCATTATCTGAATTAGAAAACCACATTGATGTGACTATAAGTTCGCCATCGTTAATGCTAAATAATGTACGATACATCGTTGGAGAAAAAGTCATTCAAGATCAATTAAAAGGTACTGAGGTAGAGAAGAAATCAAATAAGTCAACGGATGAGTTAATGGTTATTACAATACTATCAGGTTTGGCGGTAAGCGCTATGCGTCAAAGTCCAACTTCTAGCCATATTAATATTCGATATGATTTATCTGTCGCTCTTCCTATGCAGCTTATTACACAAGAAATAGCTGCTGAAAATGCAAAACGTTATATGGGAAATCATAAGGTTATTTTCCATTATCCGAACGGACGCGATGTGACAATTAATGTTTCAATTGAGTATTGTAAATGCCTGCCTGAGGGTGCTTCTGGGACGTGGGGCATTGTATACGATGAAGAAGGAAATGTTGTGAAACATAAAATAGAATGTGAGCAAAATCAAGTTTCTGAAATTGATTTTGTAGATAAAACTCTACTCTCTTTTGATATTGGTGCAGGGACGACAGAAGAAGTCGTTTCATTAGGGGTAAATTTCCGTCCGCAACTAAGTAAAGGTTTATCTTATGGTGTAAAAGAGACGTTACTACAAATCATTACGAGATGGAACCGGAAGTATCCAACTAAGACGATTGATAGTATTACAGAATTCAATCAAATTTATTTAAATGATAAGCATCCGAGAAATACCTTATTAGTTGAGGAATCACAGCCAGCGCTATTAGGTTTAGCAGCACGTGTTGCAACAGATATTATAAATAAAATTGATGATATGAAAGACGATCCATACGTGTTTATTTATGGCGGGGGTGCAGTAATTATTAAAAACAGTTTAAAAATGATTTTAAAGCAAAAAGGACGACTCAAAAATGTAATCTTTGTAGATAATCCGTTATTTACAAATGCACGAGGATTATTAGTTTATACTTGTTCGCCAAAATATAGAGAGCATAAGCAAAAAGAGTTAGGATTTACAAACTTAACGATAAGTTAGTTGGTGGAAGTATGCGATCTAGGCGATATAAACGTGGTGATCGAGTAAAAATCAATATTCATAAATCGGTATCACCTGAAATGCTTGCGTGGCTGAATAAACAATCAAATCCAACTAATTTCTTCTTTTTTGCTGCGCAGCAATTATTTAAACAAGTAGGAGATATTGACGTTTCAAAAGCTTTACCAAGCAGCCATGTTTTCTCATTATATGTGGAGCCTTCATCCTTATTAAAAGTCGAAGTAAACCCTTTTAAAAACATGACACTAGAAGCAAATACATCCACCGAAAATGCAAAAAAAAAATTATGGGAATCTGTTGATCAATTAGATTGTCCATTTTTTTAAACATAGAAAAATATAAGAAGTCCCATCACTATACATACGAATACAGTGATGGGTTTTTGTTTGTAAATGGAATGGGCACAATGCAATTTGTGCCCATTCTGTTAATTATTTGTTTGTCTAAATTTCAGATGTATGTTTAGAAACGGCAGTAATTATGCTTTCCCAATCATTTGGATGATTTTCATGACCTGCCCCTTTAAGAGTTAATAGTACTGAGTTTGGAATTTCATCAATTAGTGCGAGGCCATGTTCAAATGGGAGTGCTGTATCGTCTGTTCCGTGAATAACCAATGTTGGTGCTTGTATGGAGTGAAGTACACCTTCATATGCATCATCACCTTGAAGTAAAGCGTGATTAAACATACTTAATAAATTGTTTGCGCGTTCTATTTCTTGTTTTACTTGTGTATAAACTCTATTTTCATCAAATATTCGTTCTGATCCACATAATAGACGAGATCCTGAAACTAAATATTCTGCCACATCATTTTTATTTGTCCAATCTATACTTGCGCTCTTTACATGATGTGTTAAAATCCTTTCATCCATTGGGGGTAAATCGCGAGTATTATTATCAGATCCTATTACACTAGTCGCTAGTAAAGTTAGCGTCAAAATTCTTTCGGGATGTTTTACAGCGGCAATTTGAGCAATCATACCACCTAATGACATACCAAAAAGATGGGCTTTATCAATATGATAAGCGTCTAATACCCCGATTGCATCTTCAGCCATATCTGTTACTGAATAATTTGAAGTGCCAGGTTCATATGTAACAGAGCGTCCAACATCGCGGTTATCAAAGCGAATAACAAATTTCCCTGTGTTCGCCAACTGTTCACAAAATTCTTCATCCCAATATATCATTGAACAAGTAGCTCCCATAATTAATAAAATAGCGGGATCATTAGAGTTACCGAAGCTTTCTGTACATATATCAATACCGTTTATTTTAAATATCTTTTCACTCATAAAGTTAGCCCCATTTCTTTTGAATTTAATTAATAATACAGTTTTGAATAATTCTAAGATGTGTGTAAGATTCTTTTTGAAATTCATCCCGCTATTTGCCGGGCAGTAAGAGCCCGATTGGTGAGGAATGATTAAAGTTTTAATTTATAATGCTTTTTGCATAATTACCCCCAAAAATAAGTATATGGTAATTCAAGGCAAAAAATTTTGAGAAATAATTGTATGTTATTAAAATAAACAGCAAGGAGGAGAGGAAATGAAAGCAATTGTTATTGATCAATATGGTAGTGTTGAAGAATTAAAAGAAAGACAAGTTTTAAAACCGATTGTTAAGAATAATGAGGTATTAATACGTATTCATGCAACATCTGTTAATCCAGTTGATTGGAAAATAAGAAAAGGTGACTTACAAGAACAGTTACGCTTTTCATTTCCAATCACTTTAGGATTAGATGTAGCTGGAGTTATTGAAGAAGTTGGAGAAGATGTAGAGTGCTTCAATATAGGAGATAAAGTGTTTACGAAACCTGAAAATATAGGAAGCGGCTCTTATGCTGAATTCATTGCAGTACAATTAGATTTAGTATCACATATGCCTAATAATATTAGTTACGAAGAAGCAGCTTCTATTCCTCTTGCAGGACTTACAGCGTGGCAAAGTCTTGTAGATTACGCAAAAATAAAAGAAAATGACCGTGTATTCATTCATGCTGGAGCTGGTGGCGTTGGAAGTTTGGCAATCCAAATCGCAAAATCATTTGGAGCTTTTGTTGCCACGACTGCTAGTAGTAAAAATAAAGAATTTTTACAGTCTTTAGGAGCGGATCTCGTTATTGATTATAAAAAAGATAAATTTGAAGAACTAGTATCAGATTTTGATATTGTGTTAGATACAATAGGTGGCGAAGTGCAAGAAAAAAGTTTTCGAATTATTAAACCTGGTGGTGTTCTAGTTTCCATTGTTCATGAACCACTACAAAAAGTAGAAGGAATAAAATCAGGATTTTTATGGCTAAAACCAAATGGAAAACAATTAGAAGAATTATCAGCTTTAATTGTAAACGGAAAAATCAAACCAATCATAAGTAAAGTGGTGCCATTTAATGAAGCAGGAGTTCGAGAAGCTCATATTTTGAGTGAAGGACAACATGTTAGAGGAAAGATTGTAGTTAAAGTGGAATGATAATAAAGATTACAGCTTATAGAGTAACTAGATTTGAATAACGAAAAAGCTCAACAATAGATAATATCCCATACTATACATTTTCATTTGCGGGTATTATTTATTGTTGGCTATTGTGATATTACTTCTAACAAATACTGTTTCGTATTGTATCGTGTAATTTCTCTAATCCAATTTCCATATCTTTCTCGTTTAACATTGAATAGCTAATTCTTAATTGGTTATCATTTGTTTCGTAATTTAATAGACAAGCTGTTCCTGGTAAAAAAGAGACATCTACTTCATTTGCTTTTTGTAATAAGGTAAAGGGATCTATCGAATCAGGCAGTGTCACCCATAAATTAAAACCGCCATTTGGTATTTCAAAGTTTAGTTCTTTTAATGGCGATAATATATCAATTGTTAAATCACGTCTCATTTGTAAAGCTGTTCGTAATTTTTCTAAATGATTTTTCATACGTTCCGCACGTAAAAACGGTAGAAGTGCCTTTTGTGTTAATAAAGGACTACCGATATCCATCGAACCTTTCACTGCATATAGCCATTCAAAAATAGGGCCACCGGCAATAAGTGCTGCAATACGCAATCCTGGTGCTAACGTTTTACTAAATCCTTTTATATATATTACGTGGCCATCCTTATCAAAACTTTTGATTGGAGGTGGTACTACAGCATCTTCAAAATATATTTCTCCGAAAGAATCATCTTCAATGATAAAAAATTGATATAGCTCCGCTAGTTCTATAAGTTCCATTCTTCGTTCTTTACTCATTACTGTACCTGTCGGGTTTTGGAAGGTCGGATTCGTATACAATAAAACGGGATTTTTACTTTGACAAATATCATCAATTAAGTCGGAGCGAACTCCATGATTATCAAGAGAAACAGGAATGATTTGAACACCTTTATTGATGAAAACATCAAGCGCGGCACTGTAACACGGACTTTCTACTAATACAGTATCTCCAGGTTTTAATAATGTTTGAGCAATTAAATCAATTCCTTGTTGTGCTCCGCTTGTAATTAATAATTGAGATGGGTCCGTCACTAATTTCTGGTGTTCATTTAAGTAATTTGCTATTTCAACTCGCAATTCATAATCGCCTTGAACTGGCCCATATGTTGCTAACAACATCGGATTTTTATCTAGCAATTTATGCATTTCGTCTGCCAAAAATGGATTTGGTAACAGACGGGGATACAGAATTGCTTGTGAAAAATCATAATATTTACGGTGTTTATTCATTGCATATTGAGAACGCATAACATTAATAGATCTTGATTGTTGCCATTTATACGGTATCGGTTTGAAATCTTTCTTTACACGTTTATATATGTAAGCACCTTTTCCTTGTTCGATGCGTATATACCCTTTCGTTTCTAACTGTTTATAAGCTTTACGAACAGTTAATACATTGATTTGTAAATCTGTGGCCATACAACGTAAAGAAGGAAGGGATTCACCATGTGAAAGCATACCACTTTGTACTCTTTCAACAATTTGCATATATATTTGCTTGTAATACGGTATGTTTGATTCTTTACGCAATACAATCTTCATAGGTTCACCTATTTTTCTTTTTAATTTAATTAAAGCGAAAAATATATAGGGAATCAACTACAACTTGAAGTAACTGTTATATGTACCGATACACTGTTATACACCATAGCCTCTATACTCATTTTAAGAGTAAAAAGGAGGAAGTAAAATGGTCATTTTTAATTACATTTTAGTATGTATTATTTTCGGGACAACATTTTTAACGATTAAAATTGGAATTGAAGCAGGGGCGCCACCGTTGTTTTCAGCAGGAATTCGCTTCTTTTTAGCGGGTATAATCCTTATGATTATTTTTAAATTAAAGCGAAAAGAAATTATGCCACATATATTTTCAAAACGTATTATGTATGCTGGATTTTGTTTAACATTTATGACATTCGCAAGTTTATATTGGTCAGAACAATATATTTCTTCGGGATTAGCTGCTGTTCTTTCTGCTACGGGACCAATGATGATTTTATTAATACAAGCAAAGAGGAATAGGGAGAAATTACAAAAGGAACAACTCGTTGCCTTAGTTATTGCACTAATAGGTGTTATATTTGTTTCTTTACCAGGAATGCATCAACAAGTAAGTTTCATATGGAGTATTGCTTGTATTGTTTTAGTTATAGGAGAGTTATTTTACGGAATAGGCTCTATTCGTTCGAAAGAAATACTTTCAGATTTATCAAATGTATCACCATTTCTTATTAACGGAATTCAAATGTTTTATGGAGGGATTTTACTATTAATCGCATCTATTATTGTAGAACAACCAAATGTAACTGTATTAACTTCATGGAGTGTACAATGGCCTATTTTATATCTCATATTTATCGGATCGATCGGTGGACACGGATTATATTACTGGCTCTTATCAAAAACAAACCCAGTATTTCCATCGACGTGGTTATATGTATCACCATTAATAGCAATTATCGTAGGTTATATCGTATTAGGAGAACCCTTAAATCCTACAATGGGAATGGGAGCTTGTCTTATATTGATTGGTGTATTTTTGGCCAATCGTTCAACACTACGGACTTATTTCAAAAAAGGGCGGTTATTAGAGAAGGAGATGTAGTTTAATAAAGCAACAGCCCTGTATATTACAGGACTGATAAAATCAAAAACACAGTTGGAAAAATAACCAACTGTGTTTTTGATAATTAATTCACTTTTTTAATAAAGCCTTTATAATGACGTTTTACAAGCTGGCTTTCTAACGTCTTCATAGTTTCTAGTGCTACACCGACAATGATAAGTAAGCTTGTACCACCAATTTGAGCAGAAGGTGGTAACGTAGCAATTTTCGTGAATACGAGCGGTAATATAGAAATTGCACCTAAGAAAATTGCACCAATAAATGTTAAACGGTATAAAATTTTAGTTACATATTGTTCAGTTGCTTTACCAGGACGAATACCAGGAACATATCCATTTTGCTTTTTCAAATTCTCAGCCATTTGTTCAGGATTTACTTGAATAAATGCGTAGAAGTATGTGAAAGCAACGATAAGACCGACATAAAGTGTCATTCCAATTGGATGTGCGAAATCAAGATTTGCAACTAACCATTTTGATACGCTTGAATCAGGGAAGAGCTGCGCAATTGTACGCGGCGTCATTAAAAATGCAGAAGCAAAGATAACTGGTATAACACCAGCACTATTTACTTTAAGCGGTAAATGAGTGTTTTTTGCTCCTTGATATTGATTGTTTCCTGAAACAGCTTTTGCATATTGGATCGGTATTTTACGTACAGCTTGTTGAATGTAAATAACACCAACAACTATCGCTAAAATTACGAGTCCAATTAAAACAATTTTTATTATGTGCATAAATAGCTGATCGCCAGCATTTTGGAATTGTTGTAAATAAATTTGATTTGCAACATTTGGAATCGCGGCAACGAGACCTGCGAAGATAATCATCGAAATACCATTACCAACTCCGTTAGCGGTAATTTGTTCGCCTAACCAAAGTAAAAATGCAGTACCTGCAGTTAAAACTGTCGCAATAAATAAGTATGTAGTCCAGCTTTGATCTGTTATTAATTGTCCACCTGCTATATTATTAAAGCCATAAGACATTCCGATGGCCTGTATGAATGCGAGAATGATTGTAAAGTATCGAGTGAATTGAGCTGATTTCTTACGGCCCATTTCTCCTTGCTTTGCCCATTCCGAAAACTTAGGTATAACATCCATTTGTAGTAATTGTACTATGATGGAAGCTGTAATATATGGTGTAATACCTACAGCAAAGATTGAGAAATGTTGCAATGCTCCTCCACCAAATACGTTTAACATACCTAGAACGTTAGCTTGATCTTGTACTTTTAATACCTCTGCGTTAGTATGAGGAACTGGAATAAACGTGCCAATTCGAAAAACGATTAACATCGCTAGTGTAAAAAGGATTTTCCTTCTTATCTCAGCTACTCTCATGAAATTTGAAATCGTACGAAACATTATGTCGCCTCCTATATTTTTATCAGTAAAAACTGATTATTATACCCTATGAAGTAACCACAAACCTCCTTCCGCACTAAATTCATTTGACAAATGGATTTTCATACACTTTGTAGTTTTCACGGATATAAAAATATAAGGTGTTATATAAGCGACCTTTACACTTTACGTAATCATTCAATACCCATAATATATCGAATAAATTAACAAATGTACATACATACGCATTAAAAATGAATAAATAGGGCCATTTTTTACATTTATTTAATGATAAATTGATAGGACATTATACTGGTAAATGCGCTTCGTATATTCCTTTAATCAATTAAAATCCTCCACCTTTTTATTTTCTTACAATTAATATATCGATTTAAAAAGAATGTAAAATCAAATAAAAGTATGAAAGTACATACTACTTTAGTAGTAGTAATAGTAATCAATTATATTTCAATTAAAATTCATCTCCCGCTGATTAAAGTTTCACTTTATATGATTAGAGAATTCTTTTAATTTAAGAAGGAATAAATGTAAAAAAAAGCTAATTAAACAGTGTACATATTTATAGGGGAGAAGATATAAATGAAAGTTGTTATAAAAAAATTACCACCATTAGAAGTAGCGTATATAAGACGAACTGGTAGCTACTTTGAACCGCAAGATCACTGGGGGAAGTTACTGAACTGGTCAATTGAAAATAAACTGTATCCACCAGAGCAATCATTTATCGGAATATCATTAGATAATCCTGAACTTGTTGCAAGTCATAAGTGCCGGCATGATGCATGTGTTACGATTCCTGAAAACTTCGATAAAGAAAAGTATCATGACGTGCAATTTAAAAGATTAGATGGAGGTACATATGGTCTATACCAGTTCTATGATGAACCTCATAAATTAAGTGAAGCGTATCAATACATGTATGCAGAGTGGCTACTAAATAGTGAGTATGGTGCAGATTATGATAGAGATAATTTAGAGTTTTGCTTAAATAATGTTGCTGAAGATCTAGAAGGAAAGTTAAAGGTTGATTTATTTGTGCCAATTAAAAACATACAAAAAAACAAATAACTTCATTTGTGGCTTTAAAATGAAATTGGAATAGTAGTGAAAGAAAATCTGTTTTCGAAGATAATATTTTTAGCGTAGAAATTTAAGTATGTAGGTTGCAATGAAAGGAGAATCCGCATGGATACATTTGTAAATGAAAAGTTTTATGAAACGAGAAATCAATTAGTTGAGGAAATTTCTTTGTTGAGTGATGCTCAATTTAATAGGAAACCAGATAAGGATAAATGGAGTATTGCACAAGTTTGTCATCATTTAGTTTTATTAGATGAGAGAGTGATAACAGTTATTTCCTCAGGGTTAAAAAAGTTAGATAGTACCCAAAATGTGCGTAAAGAAATTCATACTATTTTATTAGATAGAACGAAAAAGTTTATAGCTCCAGAAATGATTGAACCAAGTATAGAACCATTTGAAGTGGAGCAAATGCTCAATATGCTAAACGAATCAAGAAAAGAATTGATGCGTTTCCTGAGTACAATAGAAGATGAGTCTGTATTAGCGAAAAAATCAGTGATGCATCCAGCTCTTGGAGAATTGCCCCTTGATCAGTGGATAGAACTGATCTATTTGCATGAACAGCGTCATATGTTACAAATCAAAGAGATAAAATTGCTTTGTGAAATTGAAAAGTAAAAATTATTCCCTAGTTATTGATACGTATTATAAACAAGGAAAATGGTTGATTCATATTGATTCAGAAGAAAACAAAAATAGAATGAAATTAGTTGAAAGTGACCAATAAGCTTAAGAAAATATGAAACTATCCGATTTTCTGTATAAGTGTAACCCCGTCTTAAATGAAGAGCGGGGTTATTTTTTTTGAAAGTGTTTTATTTAGAAGGAAATAAATCAGCAACGAAATTCAAAAAATTAATCATCATAACATATTGTATATGCCCGTTTTAATAAATTGAAATAATGATAAATGATATGTTCTTATTTTGAAAGTACACTTCACACGCTTAAGGAAGGAGTATTCTGTCAGAAAACGATAAAATACAATTCTGTTAGGGGATGTATGCAATTTATTCTCTTTATTTTTGCAACAGAACCACCTTCAAAATTATCTTTTGTAGTTGAAGTTTCCTGAATAATAAGTTACATTTTTAAAGTTCAAGCAACTTTATGAAAGTACAAAAAGGGGAGAAATATTATTATTATGCAAAAAATGAAATGGAAGAACTATGTATGTTACTTTGTAATTCTATTACTGCTTGGAACGGCAGTAATAGTCAAACCATCTATCTCTAAGGCTGAGGAATCTGAAGTTAATATTACATTGTTAGGTACTGCAGATATTCATGGTAGATTTATGCCTTGGGATTATGCGCTTGATGGAGCAAATATGAGTGGAAGTTTGACGCAGCTTTATACGGTTATAAAGAAGGTCCGTCAAGAAAATCCAAATACCATATTAGTAGATGCCGGGGATACAATTCAAGGAAACTCAGTAGAATTATTCAACGATAAGCCACAATCGCCAATGATGGTAGCGATGAATACAATGGGGTATGATGCCTGGGCATTTGGAAATCATGAATTCAACTTTGGATTAGATACATTGAAAAAAGTTAGTGAGCAATATAAGGGAAAAACGTTAGCAGGAAATATTTACAAGCAAAATGGAGAGCGCTTTCTTCCTGCATATACAATTGTAGAAAAAGATGGAATTAGAGTTGGGATTATTGGTATGAATACACCAATGATTAGTGATTTTGAAAAAGGGACAGATCACTTAGATGGTTTAGTGGTGAAAAATCCGGTAGAAGAGACGAAAAAGGCAATTAAGGAATTAGAAGGTAAAGTAGATGTAATGGTAGGAGTTATGCATATGGGATTAGAAAATGAGAATGGTATCCCTGGTACTGGTGTTCAAGATATTGCAAATGCTTGTCCGGAACTAAGCGCTATTTTTGCGGCTCACATGCATAAACTTGTAAAAAAAGAAGTTGTAAATGGCGTAATTATTACAGAGCCAGATAAATATGGAACACATATTTCACGTATTGACCTTACTTTTACAAAGCAAGATGGGAAGTTGGTTTTAAAAGATAAAACTGCTACCGCTATACCTGTAAAAAATGCTGATGGAACAACGATATTATCTGATCCTACACTTGAAGAAACACTAACACCTTTTCACGAATATGCGAGAGGAGATGCAAATGTTGTAGTCGCTCAATTAAAGGATAGAAATCTTGTTCCTGAAAATGAAATAAAGGGTATTCCAAGTGTTCAGATTCAAGAAACACCTTTATCAGATTTCTTTCATGAAGTCATGCTCTACTACAGTAAAGCAGATGTAGTAGCCCATCAAATTGATAATGATTATGCCCGTTTGGATACAGGTCCTATTAAGAAAAAAGATATTGCGTACAATTACCAATATGCCTTGGGAGAAATTACAGTATATAAGATTTCTGGAAAAGATTTAAAAGACTATATGGAATGGGCAGCAGGATATTTTAACTCATCTCGTGCCGGAGATGTAACCGTTAGCTTTGATAAAACCCGCCGTGCATCTAAATACAGTACGAACGATTTCTTTGGAGGCGTAAAATACGAAATTGACTTAACAAAACCATACGGAAGCAGAATTACAAATTTACGCTCTATTCGTACAAACAAACCAATCAAAATGAGCGATGTTATGACGCTGGGAATGAATGCATATAGAATGGAGGCTCTTCAGGCAAAAGGGGGAGCTTTAGAGGGGCGTAAGTTTGAACAAATTTGGTCATCTAAACAAGAGAATGCATTTGGAGAAACAGGTGGAACCATTCGTAACCTTGCTATTACATATTTAAAAGAGGTAAAGAACGGTGTATACACACCGAAAGTTATGCATAATTGGAAAATTACTGGTGTAGATTTACATTCTTCAGAGCATAAGGCTGTAGTTGATCTTGTGAATAAAGGGATTTTAGAAATTCCAAAAACAGAAGACGGAAAATACACAAATATAGCATCTATAAATACGAAAGATTCAATTACAAAAGAAGAGATTGTAGCACTCTCACAAAAAGCAAATATTAATCCAAATCAGTTTAAGCATATAAAAACAAAAGGTGAATTTTACAAAAAACTTAGTAGGATTACTAAAAAAATATAAATTATAAGGTTTCTTATAGTAATTGTTATTTTAATAACATTAAACCCACTCTTAATAGTAAAGAGTGGGTTTTTATGTTGTTATTTAGATGTAAGTGCACTTTTATTAGAATGAATATAGATAATTAACCAATTGGATGAGCGCCTAAAAGGACTCTTTTTTATTCAAATTAATGTTCATATGTGTTCCGTTCATTATTTATAATATTGACCACAATTTATGTAATTTTGCATAATGTTACATAAATTGTGTATTTTCTCTTTTTTCCGACAGAAATAGACAGTATACTTTGTACAAGCTTTCTATTTCAAAAATTATACGAGGTGAAATAATGAAAAACACAAAGACATTAACTAAGGTAGCATTAACAACAGGATTAGCTTTAACAGCTGTGGCACCATATGGGGTAGGTCATGCAGAGGAAACAGATCAGTTACAAGTTCAAATTCAGGAGGAATCGTTCCGTTCGGGTGAACTTACACAACCGTCACAAAAGGCACCAGAAAATGTAGTAAAGGATGCACTTAAGGAGAAAACAGAGCAAGCTCTGTCCCAAAAACAAGTCAATGGAGAAGCAGGAGTAGATTATAAAGTCCTTCAAAAACGTGGTTCGTATGATGGAACTACACTTGTACGTATGCAGCAAACATACGAAGGAAAAGAAGTATATGGTCATCAATTAACTGCACACGTAGATAATAATGGTGTTATTAAAAGTGTTTCAGGTGATAGCGCGCAAAATTTAAAACAAGAAGAATTGAAAAAACCTATTAATCTATCAAAAGATGAAGCAAAACAATTTATTTATACGAAGTACGGGAACGATATCAAGTTTATTACTGAGCCAGAAGTTAAAGAGGTTATTTTTGTTGATGAAAATAATGGACAAGCAAAAAATGCATACCAAGTTACCTTTGAAGCTGCAACACCAAACTATGTTTCTGGTACTTATTTAGTAAATGCACAAAATGGTGATATGTTAAAAAATATGGTACAAGAATCTAACTTAAAAGCCAGTGACAAACTAGTTGGAGCTTTAAAGAAAAGTAAACAAAGCAGTCTTACATCATTAACCGGAACAGGAAAAGATGATTTAGGTATTTCTCGTTCATTTGGTATCTCTAAACAAAGTAATGGTAAATATGCTCTTGCTGATTATACAAGAGGGCAAGGAATTGAAACATATGATGTGAATTACAGAGATATTACTAAAGAAGAAAGCTATTATCCTGGTACATTAGCGACTAGTACTTCGGCAACATTTAACGATCCAAAAGCAGTAAGTGCTCATTACTTAGCAACAAAAGTATTTGATTTTTATAAAGATAAATACAAGCGTAATAGCTTTGATAATAAGGGACAAAAGGTAGTTTCAGTTGTACACGCTTGGGATTCTGAAGAGACGAATGATCCGAAAAATTGGCAGAATGCATTAAGTGCTAATAATGGAAGTATGCTTGTATATGGGGATCCTATTGTTAAAGCATATGACGTAGCTGGACATGAATTTACACACGCTGTTACTTCTAGCGAATCTAACCTTGAATATTTCGGGGAATCTGGTGCGATTAATGAGGCGCTATCTGATATTATGGGAACATCTATTGAGAAATACGTAAATAATGGAAAATTTAACTGGACAATGGGAGAACAAACGGGATCTGTTTTCCGTGATATGGAAAACCCAGCTTCTGTTCCATCTTCACTAGGAGTACCTTATCCAGATGATTACAGTGAATTTAACGATTTTAATGGATGGGATCAAGGCGGTGTTCATTTTAATTCAAGTATTATTAATAAAGTTGCGTATCTCATTGCGAAAGGCGGAACTCATAACGGAATAACTGTTAAAGGAATTGGTGAAGATAAAATGTTTGATATTTTCTATTATGCAAATACAGATGAGTTAAACATGACTTCTAATTTCAAGGAATTGAAATCAGCATGTATTCGAGTGGCAACTAATAAATATGGTGCGAATACAGCTGAAGTTCAAGCAGTTCAAAAAGCATTTGATGCAGCAAAAATTAAGTAATTTAGAAATATAGTTTTCATTCATATATTAATACATTATGAAAAAACAGCTAATATCATTTTAAGGATATTAGCTGTTTTTTTACGTAGCAATGTATTATTGAAAATAAACTGACTAAGCAATAATGAGGCGCTTTCTCTTTAAGAAGTAGCGACAAATAAATAAGGTTTAAAGTGTATAAAAACAGAAAATTAATAATATATTGACCTCTTGATAGAAAGTCTATAAAATGAAAGCGATAACAAACGATTGCTTTAAAATGATTTCCCTGATCTTTTAGTATTTACAAATATATGAAGGCATAAACAAATCTATTTTTTTAAGCATTAATGCAAACGCTTTCGTATTAAAAGGTCATTGAAATACATACGTGAAAATAGCCAATATGGAGGTGAAGTAAAAGAGATTTCTAGATTAATTTAAGCAGTGTTATTCAGTGTAAGCATAATAAATCGTTAGTAATATTTGAAGAAAGGGTGTATGTGGTGCAAATTACAAAAAGATTAATTAATAAAACAGTTTTATTACTTACTTTAATCATTATGTTATCATCTGTTTTCTCCTTTCAGAGTGTGAAGGCAGTTTCAAATTCGAAAACAACTGAAATTATCATTCATTACAAAGAAAAGCTTGGAAATACAAAAGACTGGAATCTTTGGTTATGGGGAGAAAATGCAAATGGTACATCTTATGAATTTACTGGTGAAGATGAATTTGGAAAATACGCTAAGATAAAAATAGACGGTGACTATAATCGTGTAGGATTTATAGTTCGAACAAATGAATGGGAAAAAGATGGTGGGGATCGTTGGATTGAAAATATAAAGGACGGTCGTGCTGAAGTATGGATTCTTTCGGGTGATGAAAAAGTATATAACTCTAAGCCTTCATCGGATCTCTCAATTTAAAAAGCAACTATTGATAGTTTCAATGAAATTACTGTAACGACTAATGTCCCGTTTAATATTAAGGAAAAGAAAATTGAAATTGAAGGCATTAAAATTAAAAATATTACTCCTTATGATACAAACAGTGGAGATATTACTAATAAGGTTAAAATAATTACGGAACAGAAAATTGATTTAAAACAAACATACAAACTTAAAATAGAAAACTTAGCTGATACGAATACTGAAATTGGTAAAGTCATTCGTAGCGAGGAATTTGATAATTTATTTTATTATAGTGGTAACGATTTAGGGAATACATATACCGCGCAACATACAAAGTTCCGTGTATGGGCTCCTACTGCAAGTGAAGCGAAGTTAGTTACATATAAAAAATGGAACGATAAAATAGGTACTGAAATAAACATGCAACAAGGTGAAAAGGGAACTTGGACAGCAGAACTAAAAGGGAACCAAAAAGGGCTCTTTTATACGTATAAGGTCAAAATTGGTGATAAGTGGACTGAAGCAGTTGATCCGTATGCACGTGCTGCTTCTGTAAATGGAGATAAAGGTGCGGTTGTTGATTTAGAAGAAACAAATCCGAAAAAATGGAAAGCAAACAAAAAGCCAAAATTTAAAAATCCGGAAGATGCTATTATTTATGAGTTACATGTACGTGATCTTTCCATCCAACCTGAAAGTGGTATTAAACAGAAAGGGAAGTATTTAGGTGTAATAGAAAAAGGAACAAAAGGGCCAGAAGGTGTAAAAACAGGACTTGATCATATAAAGGATCTAGGTGTTACTCACGTTCAGTTTTTACCGATATTTGATTATGCTTCAGTAAATGAAGAGACTTTAAATGAACCGCAATATAACTGGGGATATGACCCTAAAAATTTCAACGTTCCAGAAGGCTCCTATTCTACAAATCCTTATGAGCCAACTGTTCGAATAACTGAATTAAAGCAAATGGTTCAAATACTACATGATAATAATCTTCGTGTGGTAATGGATGTAGTATATAACCATATGTATAACGCTGCTGAATCTAATTTCCATAAGTTAGTTCCAGGTTATTATTATCGTTACAATGAAGATGGAACATTTGCAAATGGAACTGGAGTAGGAAATGATACTGCTTCAGAAAGAAAAATGATGAGGAAATTTATGATAGATTCCGTCACATATTGGGCAAAAGAATACAATTTAGATGGATTCCGTTTTGATTTAATGGGTATTCATGATTATGAAACGATGAATGAAATACGTAAAGCTGTTAATCAAATTGACCCTTCTATTATACTACACGGAGAAGGATGGGATTTAAATACACCTCTTGCAGCTGAGCTGAAAGCAAATCAAAAAAATGCAGAGAAAATGAAAGGGATTGCTCATTTTAACGATAATATACGTGATGGGTTGAAAGGTAGTGTATTTGAGGAAAAGGAAAATGGTTTTATAAATGGAAAGGAAAACATGGAAGATCGTATTAAAAAAGGTATTACGGCAGGTATTGACTACGATACAAATTCGTCTACCTATCAAGATCCGGAACAGGTATTAACTTATGTGGAAGCACATGACAATCATACATTATGGGATAAACTTGAGTTAACTAATTCAGGTGACAGTGAAGAAGTGCGAAAACAAATGCACAAATTGTCTTCTTCAATTTTATTAACATCACAAGGAATTCCATTTTTACATGCAGGGCAAGAGTTTATGCGGACGAAATACGGTGATCATAATAGTTACAAATCTCCAGATTCAATTAACCAGATGGATTGGCTGCGCCGTGCAACGTTTAATAATGAAGTAGATTATATGAAGGGTTTAATAGAATTACGCAAAAAGTACTCAGCTTTTCGAATGACATCTGCAGAGCAAATAAAAACACACGTATCATTTATTGATGCTCCGAAAAATACTGTAGCTTATACAATAGAGGGGAATAAAAATGAATACTTTACAGTGGCTCACAATGCAAATAGAGAAGCTGTTGAAATAACACTTCCATCGAAAGGGCCTTGGAAAGTACTAGTAGACAGCAAGCAGGCGGGAAGTAAACCACTTTATGTTGTCCATGACAATAAAATTAAAGTTCCTGCATTAAGTTCATTTGTCTTAAAAACAGAGAAACCGATTAAATAAAAGCGAAGAATGTGGAAATAAATACTGCATTGAGCAAATTTAATAAGGATTGCAAATGAAAAAAGCGAAGTGAAGATTATTCTCACTTCGTTTTTAAAGTTAATGTAATATAATTTCACATACTGTAATTTCACATACTGTAATTATATTACAATTTAACAAAAGAAATAAGCAATAGATTATTTCTTTTGTGGCAGTAGGAGAAGAAGATATCTTTGAGTTTATTTATAAAATTATCTGAAATACATTCGTAATTCAGATAATGTTTATTATATATTCGAACATATAACGAACTAGATGTTCGAGTTGTATTAATTCCTACAAATCGTTTAAAAATAACAAAGGCGTAAAAAGTATATGGAATTAAAATAGAGAAAAGACACCATTCAAGGTGTCTTTTCTCTATTTTGAATATGAAATGTAAGTAACTCGATTCTATGTAATAGTATGTGATATTTTCACACTAACTGATTAAGAAAAATTTAAAACTCTTTTCTTAATCTATTTGTAATAAATTACATCATAAAATTTTATCAATATAATAAATAAAACTTTCTCAACATTATTTGATTTAATAACTATATTCAACCGCTCTCCAATCCATTACAATAATTTCACATTGGAAATACATGAATATTCTCAATGTTATAAATGGTTTATACCTTATAGGATTACTATGGGAAAGGATGTGAAATATCCAAAAAAAAATCATTTTTTATGATGAAATAAAAAATTTTAATGAAGAAAAAGTTATTTCATTATTTTCAAGTTTCGTTAAAGTGCATGTATTTATAATCACTATGAGACAAGGAACGGAATTTTAAAAAAATTTGAAGATTAGAAAATTGCATTTCAAAAATAAGTTAAACGTTTATGGAGGGTTATATGAGCGAGAAAATTTATTACTGGTCTCCGATTAAGCATTGGGAGAAGTTGCATAATGAAGTTTTGATAGGGGAAATGAGATTTACAGGTATTCTGTCTGAGTGGTTTCCTGATCTTTATTTTATGGCTCAAAAAGGTGTGAAAATCAGTGAACTAGTAGAGCGCTTTTCATTAGGAAATGTAGAAGAGACACAAAAAAACATAGAGCTCATGATAAAAAATCGTGTGTTAGTAAGTAACATATTACACCCAAGAGAAGTATTTTCTTCACAAGAAAAGATTTTTTCAAATCCATATAGCAACCAGATTCGCTTTTCTAAAGAAAAGTTAGATAAGTATATGAGTGAACAATTAAATCGCATGCACGTTGCTGCACGGTCGACCGAAATTCAACTTGAAACAACAAATGAGCTACCTACTATAATTAAGGAACGTAGATCTTGTCGTCAATTTGATATGGAAAAACATATTAGTTTTTCGGAATTTTCCCGATTCTTATCAACTCTAAAACAGGTTAGGGAAGAAAAAATATACTATCATTACGCAAGTGCAGGCGGGCTCTATCCCATTGATATCTTTGTTTATGTAAAACCAAAACGTATAGAGGGTATGAAAGCTGGATTTTATTATTATAACCCATCAAAAAATAGTCTTGTGATTGTAAATAGCATTGATCAAGTAATCAAAAGTGATCATGAGTTAATTAATCAGGATTTATTTACTCAATCTGCCTTCTCAGTTTATTTGGTTTATAATGCGAACGCTTCCATCCCGAAATACGGTTCAGATGGATATTTATTTGCTTGTATTGAGTCAGGCATTATCACTGCTACCTTAAATATGGTTGCTGAAACATTAAATTTAGGGGTTTGTTCAGTTGGTCATATGAAATTTGAAGATATTCAGCAATTTTTATGTTTGGATAATCATCAAGTGTTTCTCCATGGGCTTGAAGTTGGCTTAAAAATTAACGAGTAGAAGAAATGAATATTAGGGGGATAAAGATAAAAATGCACATTAAAGATCGAAGTTCAATTCATGAAAATAAAGAAGTAGAAGCGTTTTGGAAGGAGCAATTATCTTCCGAGATTCTCGATTTTTCTGTATTTAAATTTAATAGCGATTACCAACTAAATAAAGAAACACCTTGTGAGTACGTTCAAGTCATAGTAAATGTAGAATTTAGTAAAAGTATACAAAAAATAAGTAAGTCTCAAGATTTATTATTATTTAGCTGGTTTCAAGCCGCTTTAAGGGTTTGTTTGGCACATTATACAGATCAAGAAAGAATTACTATTGGTATTCCTATAATTGAAAAGAATCTTGAACAAAGTGAGAATCTTAATAAGTTGATTCCTTTAGGAAGTGAAATCCATCCGCATCACACCTTTAAACAATTAGTAAATGAGATTGAACAAACGACTTTATTCGGGTATGAAAATCAGGAGTATCCGCTCTCTGAATTATTAGTTAAACACAATTTAACTCCTTTTCAAATTGTAATCGGGATGGAAGGATTACATAATGAAAATTCGCTAGAAGAATACGCAGAGAATAATTTAGCCCTATGGATACGAAGAAAATGGAATGAAATACATAATGAATTTGAATTTCAAATTTCTTGTAAGTCCCGTTCATTCTCTTCTTTGCAACAGTTTGCCAATTCGTATTGTTATGTTTTAAAGCAAGTTTCACAAAATCCGAATTTGGCATTGAAAGATATTTGTATTATTGCAGAAGAAGAAAAAGAGTTGTTAGAAGGATTGAATACTTTTCAAACGGGCATAGACTTGTTTCAATCATTTCAAGATTTGTTTGAAGCGCAAGTATTAAAAACTCCAGATCAAATTGCTGTTGTTTGTAATGATCAATCTTTGACATATAGAGAATTGAATAAGAAAGCGAATCAATTGGCTTCTATTCTTCAAAGTAAAGGTGTTTCAAAAGAAAGTATTATTGGCGTTATGGTAGATCGGTCATTAGAAATGATTATTGGTATGATGGGGATTTTAAAAGCAGGAGCAGCGTATTTACCAATCGACCCTAACTACCCAACTGAACGAATTGAATATATGTTACAAGATAGTCAAGCAAAATATTTACTTAGTAAGCGAACAGAGGAAGTATTGCCGCAATTTGCGGGTGAAGTACTGTATCTTGATAAAGAATATCTTTTCCAAGGTGAAGAAAGTAATTTAGTACGAGAACATAATCCTAATGATTTGGCTTATGTTATTTACACATCAGGATCGACAGGAAATCCAAAAGGGGTAATGATAGAACAAAAATCGCTAGTTCATTTTTTAAATGTAATGAGAGAAAAAGTAAAAGCTAATCAATCATTCTTGTTTCTTGCTAGTGTATCTTTTGATATTTCCTTGTTAGAAATATGTCTTCCTTTAACGCAAGGTTCAAAAGTAGTAATTGCTACAGAGGAACAGTTTGCAACAAAAGAATTGGCTCATTTGGTCAAAAAACATAAGGTGGATTTATGGGAATCAACGCCATCGCGAATGGAAGTGATTTTGAGTGATCCAGAAGGGGCAAATTTTCTAAAAGATTTAAAATCTATTTTATTAGCAGGAGAAGCATTTTCCATTGATTTGGTTGAAAAAATTCGTTGTATCAGTGAAGCAACAATTTTAAATATTTATGGTCCCACAGAAACAACCATTTGCGCAACAGTAAAAGACTTGAGCACTTCCAAAGAAGTTACGATCGGCAAACCAAATCCGAATTATCATTCCTATATATTGAATAAGTATGGCCAATTAAAACCATTTGGAATTCCCGGTGAACTCTGCATTGCTGGAGTAGCGGTAGCACGAGGGTATCTTGGTAAAAGTAAACTGACAGATGAAAAATTTGTACAGAGTCCTTTTGCGGCAGGGGAAATGATGTATCATACAGGTGATCTCGTTCGTTGGTTGCCTAATGGAGAACTTGAGTATTTAGGTCGAATGGATCATCAAGTGAAAATTCGAGGGTATCGGATTGAATTAAGAGAAATCGAAACTCAATTAAGGGAATATCCAGAAATAAACCAGGCTATCGTTGTTGATCAAGTGTATGGAAATAGGAAATTATTAGCTGCCTACTATGTATCGGATAACAAGGTGTCTTTTGGTGAAATCAGAAAATATTTAAGTGATAAATTACCTGAGTTTATGATTCCTGAAAAAATGATTCAGGTAGAAGAGATTCCATTGAATCCAAATGGAAAAGTGGATAGAAAAAGGTTATTGGATATAACCCAAACGGATTATGTATCAATTCCATACGTTGCCCCGCGCAATGAAATTGAACAAAAATTGGTGCGTGCGTGGGAAAAAGTTATGGAGATTGAGGGAATCGGTATTCATGATAATTTTTTTGCATTAAAAGGAGAATCCATTAAAGCACTTCAGGTAATTAATTTATTAAGAAAAGACTGCTTAAAAATAAGTACAACAGATTTTTTTAAGCACCCTACAATCGCTCAACTGAGTTCTTGTGTAAAGTTAGAGCATAAAGAAGAAAACTTTGAAAGTAAACCAACTCATGTTAAAGATTTGTCTAATCCATTCTCCTTAACAGAAGTTCAGACAGCGTATATGTTAGGAAGGAATTCACAGTTTGAATTAAGTGGTATTTCCCCTCAAACATATTTTGAATATGAAACAGCATTGGATATCAATCGTCTTTCAAAAAGTTTTCAAAAGGTGATCCATCGTCATCCAATGTTGCGAGCTGTAATTTTACCAGAGGGAAAACAGCAAATATTACAAAGCGTTCCTGATTACGAGATTGAAATAGAGAGTCTCATAGATTTAGATGATAGGAATCAACATGCTCGCTTACAAGAAGAGCGTTCTCGAATGACTAACCATGTATTCCCTTTGGGGCAATGGCCTTTGTTTGAATTGAAAGCTTTTCTTTTAAAAGAAGACACGTATTTATTATGTTTTCGATACGATGCTTTATTAATGGACGGAGCAAGCATGAACATTGTTGGACAGGATTTGTTGCATTATTATTATAAACCAAATCAAAAATTAGAATCTTTATCTTTTGATTTTCAAGATTATATGTTTATCTATGATGAAATGGAACAAAGCGAAGAATATAAAACAGCAAAAGATTATTGGACAAGTAAGCTTCCTGACTTTCCGTTTGCACCTTCTTTGCTGTTAAAAAAGGATCCAGCAGAGATTGCTACTCCTAAATTCCAATCACTTACAAAAATCCTGGATAATAAAAAATGGACAAAGCTACGAAAGTTAGCACAAGAGAAAGAGGTAACGCCTTCCGCTCTACTTTGTACAATATATGGTGATGTGTTGGCATATTGGAGTAATCAACGTCGATTAGCAATTAACTTGACTGTATTTAACCGTTATCCTGTTCATGATGAAGTAGAACAGATTGTTGGAGATTTCACATCACTTATTTTATTGGATGTTGATGTAAAACCAGAGCAAACTTTCTTTACTAGAGTAAAAGAAACGCAAGCTACTTTATTAGATGGCCTTGAACATCGTCATTACGATGGAGTTAACTTTATTCGAGATTTTACTCGATATCATCAAATGACGCCAAAAGCAGTTATGCCAATCGTTTTCACCTCGATGTTAGCAGGTGCAGGTGCTTTCTCTTGGGAACAACTTGGTTCTCTTCGCTATATTCATGCTCGGACTCCACAAGTGTATTTGGATAATGTAGTAATTGAAAAAAATGGAGAGTTACTAATTAGCTGGAACTATGTTGAAGAGTTGTTTGATGTTGATGTAATAGAAGCAATGTTTTCCCAATTTGTTGACTTATTGGAACAATTGGTGAAACAAAGCGATATAACATCTTTGCAGATGAAAGAATCGGATCAAATTTTAATTAAGCAATACAATGAAACAACAGAAAAAATACCTTCAACTACTCTGTATCAATTATTTACAGACCAAGTAAAACGTACACCGGATGAAGTAGCAGTGGTATTTGAACAAGAATGGTTAACATACACGGAACTTCATAAACGCTCCAATCAAATTGCCCACTTCTTAAAAGAGCAAGGCATTGGTCTAGGTGACAAAGTGGGTCTTTTAGCAAAAAGGCGAGTTGACACAATTGTTAATATGTTAGGTATTTTAAAAGCAGGTGCCGCTTATGTTCCGATTGATCCCGATCATCCTTTAGATCGCCAAACATATATTTTAAAAAATAGCTCATGCAAGCTTTTATTAGAACCTAGTCTTTATGAAGAAAATCATTTGTCATTTTATACAACAGAAGATATGCCCGCTATTGCTGGTCCAGAAGATATTGCCTATATTATATACACTTCAGGAAGTACAGGAAAACCAAAAGGAGTAATTATTACTCACCAAGCGGTTACAAATACTATTCAAGACATAAATCAAAAATATGAGGTGAATGAAGATGATCGTATTATTGGTATCTCTTCCATGTGTTTTGACCTATCTGTATACGATATTTTCGGAGCTTTAAGCACAGTAATGATTCGTGATCCGAGAGACATGCAAGAATTAATCCGCACTGTCGAACGTAGAGGGATTACAATTTGGAATACAGTGCCTGCAATCATGGATTTGGCATTGGATCAAGTAGGTTCTCATTTTGAACATTCTTCTTTACGTTTAGTTTTACATAGTGGAGATTGGATTCCGCTTTCTTTACCAGAAAAAATAAAACGACATTTTCCGATTGCAGAAGTAATTTCACTAGGAGGGGCAACAGAAGCATCGATTTGGTCAATTTATTATCCGGTCAAACAGGTGGAATCACATTGGAATAGTATTCCATACGGGATGCCCTTGGCAAACCAAACGTATTATGTGTTGAACTATGAAAAGAAAATGTGCCCTGTTGGTGTAATTGGAGATTTATATATCGGGGGAGTGGGCCTTGCTAAAGGATATGTAAATGATGAAAAGAAAACAAATGAAGCGTTTGTGTCACATCCTGATTTTGGTCTTATATACAAAACAGGAGATTGTGGAAAAATGCATTCTGAGGGATATATTGAATTTTTAGGCCGCCAAGATTACCAAGTGAAAATTCAAGGATATCGAGTAGAGTTAGAAGAAATCTCTCATTGTCTTCTAACTTATAAACAAGTCGAACATGCTGTCGTAATTGATCAAACAGATGAGAACGGAATGAAATTTTTAGTTGCATATGTGGTAACTGAGCAAAATATTAGTACAACAGAAATACGAAAGCATTTGCGAGATCACTTGCCAGATTATATGATTCCTTCTTATTTTGTTTATTTGGACCAATTACCCCTGACTCCAAACGGGAAATTAGATAGAAAAGCGCTCCCTACTCCGGAGAAACAAAAAAATGAAGTATTTATTGCCCCAAAAACTGAAATGGAAAAAATATTAACTAGTATTTGGCAAGAAGTACTCAAAATAGATCAAGTTGGAGTAAATGATCATTTCTTCGCCTTAGGTGGAGATTCGATAAAAGCGATTCAAGTGTCCGTTAGACTGTATCGACAAGGATTCGAGCTTGAACCAAAAAATCTATTTTCATTTCCTATATTAAGAGATATGGTTCAATTTGTTAAAAAGCTAGACCAGTTTTCAAGTTCACAAACAAATGATGTAAATATAATGAACGATAATAAAGCTACATTACTAAATGTTAAAGATAAACAACTTAATCAACATACACTTACCAAAATACAAGAAAAAATGCCGGATATAAAAATAGAACGTATTTACCCGCTAGCACCTTTCCAGGAAGTTATTTATGAGCATGCTACGAATGAACCTGATACAAATGCATATTTTGAACAAACAATTTGGGCACTTGAGGGGGAGCTGGATATTAAACTCTTTATTCAGTGTTTCCAACAATTAGTTGATCGTCATGATTCTTTAAGAACAATAATTGTGCAAGATGAACAAGCAAAACCTTGGCAAGCTGTTCTATATGATGTTCAAATAAATTCAGAAATAAAAAACTTGATTGAGATGACGAAACAAGAACAGCAAGAATTCCTAAAACAGTGGATGAATGAAAATTTAAGTCGAGGATTTAAAAATGATGAACTTATGACACGTCTCTGTATATTCCAACTAGGTAATAACGAGCATAAAGTAATTTGGAGTTCCCATCATCTATTATGTGATGGTTGGAGCGTCAGCATTTTGATAGACGAATTATTCCAGCTCTACGAAACTACAAATGCCGGAACTACGGCGGGGTTACCTATGGTAAAACCTTTTGAAACATTTATAGATTGGACTTTGGCACAAGATCATGAGAAAGCACGTCATTTTTGGCGAGATTATTTATCAGGATACAATCAGAAAATTAGTATTCCTAAAAAGAAAGTCCCATCTAAAAGTGAAGGGTTAAACTTCACTTTTATGGATTTAACATTAGACAAGGATTTGACTGATCAGTTACAGACATTTGTAACTAAAAATAATATAACTATGAATACAGCATTACTAGCTGTATGGGGAATATTGCTTGGCAAATTTAACGGAACGAGAGAAGTAGTATTGCCTAATCTAGTATCAGTCAGACCTCCCGAAGTAGAAGGAATTGAAAATATGTTCGGTCTGTTCACAAATGTTTTGCCTATCCGATTAGCATGGACAGAAACGCAATCTTTTGTGGACTTCTTGCAAAAGGTACAACTAGAGACATTGAAATGTAATGAGTATGCATACTATTCATTTGTTGATATACAAAAGCAAAGTGAATTAAAAACTGAGTTGACTGACCATCTTTGGGTTTTTGAAAACTATCCAACTAATCCAGCAATCTTTTCTTCAAATGAAAACAGACATTTTGCTATCACGGATTACGAAGTTGTTGATGAGCCACATGTAAAGTATGGAATTATGTGCTTCCCTGAAGAAAGACTTACAATAAAGTTTGGATATGATCAAACGGTATATGAAGCAGAGAAAATACAGGAAATATTAAATCAGATCCATGGGTTAATCAACACGATTCTTCAAAATCCAATACAAACAATTTGTGATTACAAATTATAAAAAATGAAAAGGCGAGCAAGAACTCGCCTTTTTAAATAGAATAGGAGTAAATCAAATGACAAAAAAATTACAGTTATCAGCCGAAGAAATGCGTCAGTTAGGATATCAAGCGGTTGACTTGATTGTTGATCATATGAATCATTTAAAAAGTAAACCAGTTTCAGAAACGATTGATAGTAATATTTTTAGAGACAAGCTAATTGAAACGATTCCGGAAAACGGATCTAATCCAAAAGAATTACTTCATTTTCTTAATAACAATGTGTTTAATCAAATTACTCATGTGGATCATCCTCATTTTATGGCTTTTGTGCCAGGTCCTAATAATTATGTTGGTGTATTAGCAGATTTTTTAGCAAGTGGGTTTAATGTATTTCCTACAGCTTGGATAGTAGGTGCAGGTGCCGAACAAATTGAATTAACGACAATTAACTGGTTAAAATCAATGCTAGGATTCCCTGATTCAGCTGAAGGACTATTTGTCAGTGGTGGTTCCATGGCTAATTTGACTGCACTTACTGTAGCGAGACAGGTCAAGCTGAATAATGACATAGAAAATGCGATTGTTTATTTTTCTAACCAAACTCATTTTTCTGTAGATCGAGCACTTAAAGTATTAGGTTTTAAACAGCATCAAATTTGCCGAATTGAGACAGATGAAGACTTAAAAATTTCAGTTAGTACTTTAAGAAAACAAATAAAAGAAGATCGATTAAAAGGGAAAAAACCATTCTGTGTTATTGCTAATGCAGGGACAACGAATTGCGGAGCGGTGGACTCCCTCGATGAATTGGCTGATGTATGTGGTGATGAAGATATATGGCTACACGTGGATGGGGCTTATGGGGCTGCAGCAATTCTCAGTGAAAAAGGAAGGGAGTTATTAAGTGGAATTCATCGTGCCGATTCTTTAACGTTAGACCCGCATAAATGGCTTTTTCAGCCTTATGATGTTGGTTGTGTACTTATTCGAAATAGCCAATATTTAAGTGAAACATTCCGTATGATCCCAGAGTATATTAAGGATACAGAAACTAATATAGAAGAAAAAGTGAATTTTGGGGAGCGTGGAATTGAACTTTCTCGTAGATTTAGAGCATTAAAGGTATGGCTTTCTTTTAAAGCATTCGGAGTTACAGCTTTTCGTGAGGCAATTGATCATGGCATTATGCTAGCTGAACAAGTTGAAGAGTTTTTAAGGAAAGAAAAAGATTGGGAAGTAGTAACACCTGCCCAATTAGGAATTGTTACTTTTCGTTATATTCCATGTGAGCTAACATCTACAGATACAATTCATGAAATAAACAAAAAATTGGTGGAAGAAATTAATCAAAGAGGATTTGCTATGCTAAGTACGACTAAATTAAAAGAAAAAGTAGTAATTCGACTTTGCTCTATCAACCCAAGAACCACAAAAGAAGAAATACTTCAAATCATGATGAACATAAAAGCGTTAGCAGAGGAAATAAACACATCGCCTAAACATCTTATATCTGTTTCTCAACCTTAATATATTAGGCGGATTTTACATATTAATAGCCGATTCTTATTTAGAATCGGCTATTATATTTAAATGATAAATACATATATACTATTTATAAGCGTTTCTCTTGTAATGGGATTAAGCCTCAACCTTGGATACTCGTTTGAAACCAGTCTTTATTGCTTGTACTATTTCGTTCACAGCATAAATAGATATATCGGCATTTGGATTTAACCCTTCAAACCAGTGATAGGCATTTGGATATAAATGAAACTCCACATCAACACCAGCTTGTGCTAGTTTGCTTACATAGGTTAATGTTTCGCTGCGGAATGGATCTAATTGACCAACAAATGTGTAAGTATACGGTAAGTCACTATAATCCCCAGCTCGAGAAGGTGCTGCATAGGCAGGGATTTGATCCGTTCCATACATTTCTCCTAAATACATTTTCCAGCCAGCTTCATTTGCCTTTTGGTTCCAAACAAATCCCTCTTTAATTTCATTTGCTGAAGGTGTATCATTTCTGTCATCAATCATTGGATATAGTGGCATTTGTAAACAAATTGAAGGATATTTTCGATCTCGGGCTAATAATGATAATGCTGCTGTTAGTCCACCGCCAGCGCTTACTCCTGCAACCCCAATTCGATTCGAATCAATGTTTAATGACTTTGCATTATCAGCAATCCATTTTAAAGCTGAATAACAATCCTCAATTGGTGCTGGGTAAGGGTGTTCAGGTGCTAAGCGGTAGTCTACAGACACGACCACACAGCTAGCTTCTTTTGCAAACCTCATACAAGTATCATCGTTATCATCTATCGACCCTAAGATATAACCTCCACCATGTATCCATAATAAGACAGGTAAAGATTCATGATTTGATTTTGGACGATAAATTCGTAATGGTAACGGATTATCATCAGGCCCAACAATGACTTTATCTGTTAAAGAAAGAGAGTCATCAACAACGGTAGGTGGTCTCATTTGAGCTATTCCTTCTCTGATTGATTGCAAATTTTCTGGGCGTAAATCGAGATCCGGAAACATCTCTAACCCTTGTAATAATTCTGGATTTACTCTAGTTTTCATTTTAGCACCTCTATTTGTAATTGTTTTCAAATAAATGAAGTGTATTCTAAGTAGTTTAATTGTGAAAGAACACCACAATTAAATTGTAAATTGGATATGTTATAACGGTCAACAGAATATTCGGAAATTAAAACCTTTCTCAAGAAGGAGTTTCATGCAATTAATAATACAAGTAGCGGATTTAAGAGCAAAGTGTTTTAATGTCGTTGTAATTATGTACATTAGAAAAATTTCTTTTCTAGACTCATGAAGAATTATAAAAAGCAAAATTTTATAGATAGTTATTTTAAAAATAAACAAAAAGAGAAGAACTAACCAATGTTCTTCTCTCTTTTTCATATGTAATTAGGGTATCCATAAATGTAAATACGGATGGTATAGATTAATGGATGAATAATTTATTTTTAAATTAATAACGTAATAAATAAAGATTTTTGTATGTAATATTGCATATACAGGGACCACTGGTGAAAATGCTGAGCAATGTTTTTCCACATGGTAAATTAGTTCCTTAGTTATTTATTTTATTTCATTTTCAATCGTGTAAGGCTTGGGGCTAAGATTTACAAAGGTGACTAGTAAAAAATATAACAATATAAGTATAAGATTTTGTACTTAGTAATCTCACAATTTAAGACCTGTCATTGGATAAGTGCAGGGAGTTCAATCGATTTTGAATAAAATTGATAGTATCAGTTGCAATTTTTTTACGTTTAAGAACTATCCCGGCATGCCCACATGTATAAATATATCGTGTAGGCCTTTCCCAAGATTCCCACAAGTAGTCTGTATCCTCAGAATGCACATATAGATCGTGTTTACCTGAAATTAATAAAATATTTTCTTTTTTTACTTTTGGTAATGCTTGACTCGGTTCAGTGATTTTCCAATAATCTATTAAATCATCATACGTTACACCATGATGTTCCAAGTCTTCTCTAATAAATTTACCTGGAGTTGTATTCCAAATTGAATAAGAGAGTCGATTTGCATAGAAAACGGATGCTAACACATCAATTTCTTCTTCAACAAGAGAGGTTAAGTTAGTAATAAATCCACCTAAACTAATTCCTATTAGAATCAGGGGACCATTTTTATTTGCTTTAATCCATTTAATCAAAGCTCGTAAATCAGCTACCGCTTGTCTAGTTGCTTGTACTGTTCGTTCAATATTTGCACTTACCATATACTCTCCACTGAAAAAGGATTGATTGGGTTTTCTTTCAAAATGATAGGGTAGAGTGAAATAATACATATTCCACTTCAGGCTGGTCATATGATCGTGGAATATTTTTTTCACACGTTCGTTAGAATCCATTCTCCAACCGTGAACAAAGATAACATGAGGTGCATTTTCATTTTTATGTAAGAATAATTCCCCAGTTACAGAGTCGTTGCGTGAATCACCGGATTGAACCGAGCTTTTATATTTGAATTGCCCAACCATGTATTCCTTTTCCTGTTTTGAGTGCTTAAAGTTAAAATGAATATAGGATGGTTTTACTTTATAAAAAGATTCTATGTCCTTTATATTTAATGAAGTGTTAGAAAGGGAAGTATACTGAAACGCTACACTTCTTTTTTTATGTAAATCATACAAGGCGTACCAATCAATGAGTTTTGAAAAAATCAAATTAACCTCCTCCAAAATACATATTGTTTAAAACATGGACAAAATTTATGGTGTAAATTAATTATAAAATATTCTCTTTTCCTAATAGTAGGTGATAAATTTGTATATCATATTATAAAGCTTGCAATAAAATAAAACTATAAATAAATTATACTAAAATCTAAAAAGCAAGTTAATATTCTTATTCATATAAGAGAATATTAACTTGCTTATTTTCATATTAAAAGATGCACCTTTTAAAGCGACGTGATTTGTATGAGATACAGTAACTATATTAAAATCCCTATATAGATAAACAAATAGGTTTCTCTATATTTATTGTTTAGAAATTATACAGTAAATATTTTTTGTGCTACATACATTAAATTAATCTTAACTTTTATATAAATTTATTAAACGGAATAACTCCTTACCAATATTCAAAAACGGCTGCGTTTTTGAATTTGTGTTCTAGCTTTTCTGAAACAGGTAAATAACTACACATAAACTCCTTATATCTCTAGTTAAACTACCGATTAGCTCCATATAAACTCTAGATAACCTATATAGAATACAAGATATCAAGGAGGTAAGAAAAAATGAATTTTATGAAACGAGCAATTCTCAGTATGAAAAAAAGGATAGGAACATCATTAATTTTGATGGCAGTTTTTCTGATTGTTACAAATTTGGTTCTTTCAGGTTTCACAATCCAAAATGCGTCAAAAAAAGCAGCGGATGCTGCGAGAAAAAAACTTGGTGCAGATGTTACTTTAGGTCTTGATTTCGACAAGTTAGGTCAAAAAGCTAAGGAAACTGGAGAAATGCCAAATCCACCGCAGCTCGATACAAAAGAAACAGATCAATTAGCGAAATCCAAGTATGTAAAAGACTATAATTACATAGCTAACACTTTTGGTATTTCTGATGGACTTAAACTAGTAGGAGCTTCAGAAGGAGAAGAAGAAGGAAAAGGTAAAGCCGGAATGGCGGCTGTGCGAGGCGGTTCAAGCTCTGGTACAGAAATAGATATGAATGCTTCTTTTATGATTGAGGGAGTTCGCAAGACTGCATTACAAGAAAGCTTTAAAAACGGAAAAAGTAAAATCATTGATGGAAAACCAATTACAGAGCAAATGAAGGATCAGAATGTAGCTTTAATGGAAAAACGATTAGCGGAATTAAACAATTTGAAAGTAGGAGACAAAGTTAAAGTGCAATCAGGGGATAAGAAGGAAACCCTTGAGGTTGAAATTATCGGTATTTACGAAACAAATGAGCAAGCAATGGGTCAACAGGCTCCTCCTATTATGGATCCAGCTAATAAACTATATATGCCGCATTCAACTATGAAAAAATTAGAAGTAGACCAAGGTATAAGTAGTGTTCAAGTCGTGTATTTCTTGAATGATCCACAATATATTGATGCATTTAAAAAAGAAGCAAAAAAATCTAATATTGATTTTAATTATTATAAATTAGATGCGCATGATTCATTGTACAAGCAAATGATTGGTCCTATCGAAAATATCTCTTCGACTTCTCAAATGATCATTTATATTGTATCGATTGCAGGTGCGATCATTTTAGGATTAATTATTATGCTATCAATTAAAGGGCGTCGTAAAGAAATGGGAATTCTATTGTCTATTGGAGAGAAAAAGTGGAAACTGATGGCGCAATTCGTAGTAGAAGTAGTGTGTGTCGCTATTTTAGCATTTGGATTATCCATAACAACAGGAGCTAAAGTTTCTCAATATATCGGGGATAATTTACTTTCGAATGAAATTGCTACTGCAAGCGAAGAAACAGATACCTCGCAACATGGTACTGTAATGATGGCTGGACCCGGTGGTACTCTACAAAATCAAAAAGAAGATCCAATTGATAAAATTGATGTAAGTGTAACAGGAGAAGATGTAGGAAAAATGGGTGGAATTGGACTAGCTATTGCTATAATAGCAACGCTTCTTCCAGCATTATCTATTCTACGTTTAAACCCAAAACAAATTCTTTTAAAAGATGAATGAGGAGGCTCGATATGGAGACGATTTTACAGTTTAAAAATTTGGATTATTATTATGAAAGTAACGGAAAAAATGTAGCGATACTAGATAATGTTAACTTTTCTTTTCAAAAAGGACATTTCTACACGATTTTAGGACCATCTGGATCTGGTAAAACTACAACTCTAAGTTTAGGTTGTGGACTAGATGTCCCTAAAAATGGTTATGTACTGTATAATGGCAAAGATATTAGAAAAATTGGTTTGGATCGATACCGTAATCAAAATGTATCTGTAATTTTCCAATCTTATAACTTAATTACCTATATGACCGCTCTTCAAAACGTCTTAACAGCAATGGAAATTACAGGTGTTAAAGTGCAAAATAAAACAGCAAGAGCATTAGAATTATTAGAGAGGGTAGGACTCTCAGAAGCTGAAGCGAAACGAAACGTCCTGCAACTAAGTGGCGGGCAACAACAGCGTGTAGCAATCGCTCGAGCACTATCTTGTAATGTTGATTTACTAATTGCAGATGAGCCGACAGGAAATCTCGACGAGGAAACCGCAATGGATATAATAGAACTGTTTCAAGAACTTGCACATAAAGAGAATAAATGCATTATTGTTGTGACTCACTCACAGGAGGTTGCTAAAAAATCAGATCGTGCAGTGTATTTAAGTAAGAAGAAGTTGGTCATAAATGAAATCTAATATAAATATCGTAGTTATTTAATTCACATAATTTTCAAAAACTAGATCTTTCAAAAGCTTATATTTGATTTATAATAAAATCAAGCCATAATCAAAATGGTCTCCCTGTACTGAATGTTAAAATAGTTTGTTGTTCCCGTTTTAATAATATTTGAAAAAGAACTTGTAGAATATCCTACAAGTTCTTTTTATTATAATTGGTTACCGATATCATGGGATAATTACACATGAAAAACGAGACAATACCTAGATATATAATCTAAATGCTGTCCCGTTTACCTGTGTATCTGTATAGTTATTGCAGAATTAAACCTACAATCATAATTAAACTAAATACTATCATCCAACCAAACGCGCAATAGCCAAAAATTCTAATCCATTTAGGTAATTGATTCATGTTAATTTTATTTGAGGGAACTCCTTGCATAGAAAACATCATTTTTTGATCTCTATCTCTATTATTTTGTTGTTCATACATACTATCATCACCTTTCCAGAACTATTGTGTTTATAGTATATCAGCCTAAAGAAAATTATGTACAGCATAAGAGGGGATAGCATAAATATTATGTGGTGAATTTTATAAATAAACGCATTTAATTGCCATGGTTCTAAGCGCTAATCCGTTATAAATTCTGAAAAAGAGCCCTACATAAATAGGACTCTTTTTCTTCAAATATTAAGTTGCTGGATATACATCAGAACTAAGGTAACGTTCTTTTATACTTTGAAGATGATGAAGCTCATGACCAGCAATGATGTATGCTAATGCACGAACTGTAACTTCAGAATTATTCGCATTTCCTCTTTGTGACCAAGCTTCTTTATCTAAGCTTCTAAGTAAATACAGGGTAGATTGGCGAACAACTATTAAATTCTCAAGAAGATCTTGCATAGATTGCTTATCAAAAGCAGCTCTAAGAACATACATATCATCAAATGAAAAACCTGTTAATAAGTTTATACTTACTACAAAAACAAACAAACTCGTCCTATTTAAAGGAGAGTTTGTTTGTTTTTGTGTTTAGATAATGGAATGCTCATGCGAAATTGCACACTATGTTCCATATTTTTTATTGAATACTTTATATCTAGCGTTTCAAGAATTTGTTTAACAATATATAACCCCAAACCACTTCCTCCAGTATTTCGATTTCTTGATTTTTCAATTCGATAAAATGGTTTGAAAATTTGTTGTAAATCTTCATCTTTAATATTGATACCTGTATTTATAATTTGCATTTCGATTTGACCTTGTTTCGAATCCTCACTTAACTTTATATAGACTTTTTCATTATGTGGTGAATACATAACCGCATTGTGAATAATATTTTTACATGCTTTTTCTAAAAGAGCACAATCTGTATAAATAGAAGGGTCAGAATCAATTTCTTTTATTATTTCGATGCTCTTTTGAGAAGCAAAAAATTCGAGATCTTTTGTAATTGTACCTATTAATTTTGAAAGATTAACTTTCTCTACTTTTAGTTTGAAGGTGTGTTGTTCTAATTTCGATACACTTAAAATTTCACGAACTAATTGTTCTATACTTTCAATAATTTGATGATTTTTCTTTAAATATTGATCGCGATTTTGATAAGGGCCAATATTGTATATCATCCCTTCTAAGTATCCTTTCATTACAGTAAGAGGGGACTTTAATTCATGTGCTACAATCGCAAAAAACTCTCTGCGTTTTGTTTCTATTTCTCTTTCTTTTTCAATATCATTTTTTAATTGTTCATTTGCTTTTTTTAAATCAAACATAGCTTGTTGTAAGTTAATAGACATGTCATTCAAACTATTAGACAATTCTCCTAACTCATCTGTAGAGCGAACCTCAATTTTTTCGGAGAAATCTAAATTTGCCATCTTTTGTGCACCTTCATTAATATAAATAAGTGGCTTTGTAATAAACCTGGAATAAAAATAAGCACTCCCTATACCAATTACGAGTACAATGATACTAATATAGGGGAGAAAGCGTACTAAAACTTGTGAAGCTTCATCAATCGGTTGAAATGTAGCAAACACTACAAGTGTTAAACTACCATCTTGAAATTGAATTGGTTTCGTAACGTTATATGAATTGCTAAGGGTACCTACATTCTCGAACCGTGTTGCTCTGGTAACTACTGTTGTTTGCGAACCACTTTGAGTAAAAGAAAATGAAGGAGAGTATTTAATTATTCCCTCATTATTTTGAAGATAAAGCATCGCATTATTTTTTTTTGCATATTCATCAAAAAGTGGTATCGCATCTTGAAACGTAAGATCTTTAGACTTATCAATGATTTCTTTTATTCCTGTTTGAAGTTGATCTGTTTTGTATTGCTCATAAAATGTAGGGAGAAAGAAGTATAAAGTTAAATAAATCAATACTGCAAAGGATAACAAAATGAGAGATGTAGTCATAAAGAGTTTATAAGTAATTTGCTTCATTTTCATGAGTTTCACAATACTATTCATCAATTTTATAACCAATACCCTTTATTGTTTTAATATAAGGGATAGCTAATTTTTTACGTAGATTTTTAATATGTGTATCAATAATTCGTGTTTCTCCAAAATAATCGTACCCCCAAACTTTCTCTACGATATTTTCTCTTGTAAGTACTTTTCTCTCATTTTGAAATAGTAGTTGTAGAATTTCAAACTCTTTTGTCGTTAATATAATTTCAACGTCATTTACATACACTCTATATGCATCCACATCGATACGAACTTCTTTAAATATCAAATGATTATTTACATTTTTATCATAACTTCTTCTAAGTACAGCTTCGACTCGTCTAATCAAAACATGAAATGAAAAGGGTTTTGTTATATAATCATCGATCCCAAGATCGAATCCTTTCATTTGATCTTCCTCTTCTTCCAACGCAGTTAGCATAATAATTGGTACGTTTGACTGACTTCGAATCATTTTAGAAACTTCAAACCCATTAAGATTGGGCATCATAACATCTAGAAGAATTAAATCAAATGATTGCTTATTAAATTGTGTCATACCCTCTAGTCCATCTGAAGCGACTACCACTGTATACTGCTGTGTCATTAAAAATTGTTTAATTAATTCCTGAATTTCTTGATCGTCCTCAACCACGAGGATATGATAATTTTTCATAATATCACCTCTGGTAGTCATTATAGCCGTACAATCTGGAGTTTATGTGGAGATACAGTAGTAAACTTCATAGGACGTTTACTACCAAAAAGTATTATTAGCTATATTCCTTTTTTATGGAGAAATAATTGCTTAAAAAAACTTATCGTATGAATTGATGTACGATTAATATTTACGAAAAACTAATGTATAATAACGTGAATTGTATGTAGTTTCTTAAAATTATCGAAAATATACTTTTGCTTCTTTACCAAAAGAGGAAAAGGAATTTCAATATAGAAGAAGCTACTGTAATACTAGAGTGTGTGCCAAGAACTATGGATTTCTTTCATCTAGTTTTTATTTAATCGTTAATCACTACATAACAATGTTCTTGCTAAACCAAAAGTTTAAAGGTACAAACTTGGAGAGATTTATATAATGCTAGAAAGGTTGTGAAATGATTTGATGGGTTATAAAGCGATGCTGTTTGATTTAGATGATACATTACTTGATAGGGATAAAGCAGTAGAGGCATTATTTTTAATTGTTTTAGAAAAGTGTTATGAAAATGTAGATGGTGCGGCTAAAAGCAACATGTTACAGAAATTCAAAGAATACGATAAAAGAGAATATGGCATAAGTAATAAAACGACAGTTTTAGAATCATTGTTTGATGAATTCAGGCCGAAGTATAGATTGCCACGCAATTACATCCAAGATTTTTGGAATAATAATTTCCCTAGATGTTTTTCAATAGACCAAAATACTATTCATTTCTTAAATCAAATAAAGAAGCACTTTAAAGTTGGAATTATAACAAATGGCTCAACTCAGAGGCAAAAAGCTAAAATATTTAACACGAATTTAAATAAGTATTTTGAAACAATCATTATTTCTGAAGAAGTGGGATTTAGTAAACCTGATAAACGTATATTCGAACTAGCATTAAATAAGCTAAATTTACAGCCGGAAAATACTTTATTTGTTGGAGATGACTTAGAAAAGGATATTGCTGGTCCTCAAAATGCAAATATAAAAGGTGTGTGGTTTAACCCTCAGAAAATCAAGAATACTACCAAAATACAACCATATGCCGAGATTAACACTTTGAATAGTTTGTTAAGTTATGTTACTCCACAATATTTTTATAACAAGTAAAGGCAATTCCATATATATATTCAAAAATATAAAAAAGAGAAACTATCATTAATTTCATTGACCGTATTAGTAATAAAAAAATAGATACGATTTTAATATACGAAGTTTTGTAAAACAATTTTACTCATACTGTGTAAATTATAAAGGGGTGGGACTATGGAAATAAAGAAAGTAGTAATCGATGGAATCAATATTGCGCTCATTAGAAACGATAAGGTATTAATATCGGATGTTCAGTCTGCATTAGATACTATGGCAACAGTTCAATATGAGGTAGATGCGAAACATATTATTATCCATAAATCTTTAATAAGTGAAGATTTCTTTGATCTAAAAACACGGCTTGCGGGCGATATCCTTCAAAAGTTTATAAACTACAAGGTAAAGATTGCTATTGTTGGAGATTTCTCTATGTATACTAATAAAAGCTTAAAGGATTTTATTTATGAATGTAATAAAGGGAATGACATTTTTTACTTAGCAACTGAACAACAAGCAATTGAAAAACTAAGTACATTAAAATAATAATTATATCCTGCTAAATTCCCCCATTTCAATTAGTTCATAATTATATACGATATAGAAGAACTGATGTTTGTGGTAAACTAAGAGATGAATAAAGGGGGAGTTTTTTTGAACAATTTTAATAATATAATCCAAAATTTAAATAATATAGTTTACAAACCTAACAACTTAATTATTACGAATCTAAAAGAAGAAAAGCAAAACGCAGAATATGCCGGATGTTTATTTCACTTAAATAACAAAACCATTCGTTTTAGAAAATCAAAAGTTACTCCTAATAAAATTGGGCAATTTGTTTCTTTTTGGGAGAAAGATGAAAATATGCGAAATAGAGCTTTCTCTTATGAAGCTGCTCCTGATTTATTAGTAATCACTTGTATTGCTGATAATAAACTAGGGCAATTTATTTTTCCTAAAGAGATTCTTCTTAAAGAAAAAATATTGAGAACACCAAGTCAAACAGGGAAAATGGCAATGAGAATTTATCCTGTTTGGGATACCACTGTTAGCAATCAAGCTAAAAAGAGCCAAACGTGGCAACTTCAATATTTTGTTGATTTAAGTGATATTATTAATTTGCCTATAGATAAACTATTAAATTTATATTCGTAGCTTTTGATTTGCCCCAAAAAGAAGTAATTACAGAAAAGACATTTGTAATGACGCCTTCTATTAATTTACCTCGTGAATCGTAATTTTTGTACCGGTACAGTTAAATGAAATGTACATTGTTACAGTGCCCCTTAAAATTTACAATCAGCATATATTATTTTAACTTATAAATTTTTAAGGGGTGCTAAATATGACAAGTTTACAAGATCAGCTTTTCACAAGATTAAATCTTAAAAAACGTAATGATGTAACGTTTGAAGAATTACCTACAATACTCTTTTCGTTTGCGCATACTATACCATTTGAGAATTTAGATGTTATAGCACGAAATACGAATCAAATCTCTCCGGAAAACTTGCGAGAGAAAATTTTAACTAGTTCCCGTGGTGGACTTTGCTACGAATTAAACACTCTTTTTTACTATTTTTTAAGAGACTGTGGCTATGATGTACAACTGGCATTAGGTACGGTTTATAAAAACGATATAAATGCATGGGCACTTGAGGATGGCCATATAACAATTATTTTAACTTATAATAATGTACAGTATTTAATTGATGTAGGTATAGCTTCGTTAGTACCTCTTGTTCCTGTACCTTTTACTGGTGAATTTGTTTCTTCAAAAAATGGTTCGTACCGGGTGAGACAAAAAGCTACGAGTAGAGGAAATTATGTTTTAGAAAGAAAAGATGCTGCTGGAGAATGGAAAGTTTGTCATGCTTTTTATAAACATATTATTGATGAGATAGTAGTAAATGATGTTCAAAGAAGAGTGATAGAAGATGAGAAGTCTATTTTTAATAAGGGACCAATTGCAGTAAAGTTGACGAACTCTGGCCATATTTCATTAACGAATACAAGTTTAACCGAAATTATTCATGGGGAAAAAACTAAGCGTGAAATTACAGAAGATCAATATAAAGAGTTTTTATATACTTTATTTGCTATTAAGTTATGAATAATAAAGATAGCCGGTTCTTATTCAGAAGCGGCTATCTTTATTATTTTTGGTGTAAATGGTTTTCTTCTAATATGTTTCGGAAACTGCGGTATAGTTAATGTTTCCTCAGCTTCTTCATATGTATGAAAAATTGGTTCTTTTCCATCATCCCCTTGTAAAACTAGCCCTTCATCTCGGATTACATATGGCATAAAACCACCCCATCTAGTAAAGAATTATGTTCTTTTGCAGCAGAATAATACGATTTAAAGTTTGATTTTCTTAATACATATAATACACTAGAACAGTACGAAAAAGTATGTACAATGAACTTTGAATGTAAAGGAAGATTATTATGTCAGTTATTGATAAATTGAAACTTAATAAGTATACAAATATGGTCGTTATTAACGAACCAAGCGATTATGACATTTTTACAGGTAAAGAAACTGCATTCTCAAAAGAACACGATGCTATCTTTATATTTGTAGAAACGCTTGATGAAATGGTGAAACAAACGAATTTTATTATTAGTAATGAAGAATTACTAATTGAAAAAGGTTACGTATTCTTCGCATATCCGAAAAAAGGTAATGCTCGTTATAGTACGTTTATTCACCGTGATGAGATGTTTCCGGCATTAAACGTTGGAGAAGATGGTTATGTGGGAGAAAGCGATATTAAATTTGCACGAATGGTAAGTATGGATGAAGTCTTTACTGTTGTAGGTTTAAAACGTGAAAAGAAAAAAACAACGAAAACATCTGCTATGAGTCAATGTGTTGCCGATTATGCAGATCGAATTAAAGATGTTGAAGCATTATTAACAAATCACCCGAATGAACTTAAGTTTTATCAAAGTTTAACGCCTGGATATCAGAAAGATTGGGCACGTAATCTTTTTTCTGTAAAACAAGAAAAAACACGTGAAAAACGTCTAGAGAAAATGATAGAAATCCTTTCACAAGGCTATAAAACAATTGAATTATTCCGTAAGAAGAAAAAATAATGATTAAGAAAGTCACAATGCTGCAACAATTAATTGTGATGAGTACATTGAAAAAAGCATTCCTTCCATTATACTAAGGAATGTTCTTATATTTATATAATTAGCAAAAGAGAAAAGGTGTTTGAAATGAAATCGTATATTGTAGTTGGATCTGGAATTTTAGGAGCGTCTACTGCTTATCATCTTGCTAAGGCAGGTGCGAATGTTACTATCGTGGATCGCCAACAATTAGGGCAAGCAACTGATGCAGGAGCAGGTATTGTATGTCCATGGCTATCACAGCGTCGTAATAAAGCATGGTATAAAATCGTTAAAGGCGGTGCACGTTACTATTCTTCGTTAATTCAGCAATTAGAAGAAGACGGTGAAACTGACACAGGATATAATCGTGTAGGTGCAATTAGTTTACATACTGACGAGAAAAAGTTAGATCAAATGGAAGAGCGAGCTTATAAACGACGTGAAGATGCCCCAGAGATTGGTGAAATAACTCGCTTATCAGCTGAAGAAACAAAAAAATTATTCCCAGCATTATCAGACGAATATAGTTCTGTTCATATTAGTGGTGCTGCACGAGTAAATGGAAGATTATTACGCAATGCATTAATCAGTGCTGCGAAAAAACATGGTGCAACTTTTATAAAAGGCGATGCCATATTAGTCCGTGAAGGAAATCATATTACTGGAGTTACAGTAAACGATGAAACAATTTTAGCAGAAAAGGTTATTGTAACTGCAGGCGCATGGGCGAATGAAATCTTGAACCCATTAGGAGTTAATTTCTTAGTTACATTCCAAAAAGGACAAATTGTTCATCTGCAAATTGAAAATACAGCAACAGAAAATATGCCAGTTGTTATGCCACCGAACGATCAATATATTTTAACGTTTGACAATGGTCATGTCGTAATTGGTGCAACACATGAGAATGATACTGGTTTCGATCATCGTGTAACAGCAGGTGGTTTACATGAAGTATTCCATAAGGCATTAGCAGTTGCACCTGGCTTAGAAAATGCTACAATGCTTGAAACGAGAGTTGGATTCAGACCATTCACACCAGGATTCTTACCTGTTATCGGGCCACTACCTAACTTTGAAGGAATTCTCGTTGCGAATGGATTAGGGGCTTCGGGTTTAACAGCTGGTCCATACTTAGGAGCGGAACTTGCTAAACTAGCGCTCGGACAACCGATTGAATTAGATTTAAATGATTATGACGTTGCTGGCGCAATTGAATAATATGGAGTACTGCTAACATTTATGAAAAACCATGCTAAACAAATTCGACAGAGAATAAGTAGTTTTTCCTCTGTTAAGAGTAAGCCTGTTTATGAAAAATAAAATTATTTAAAAATAGAGGGCCGACATTATAAACCTGCATTAATAATGTAGAATTGTGATGTCGGCTCTTTATTCATATTGATTTAAAACTTATTTTCGAGAGGAGGTTAAGTAATGAGAGCGCCATATCAAGTATTGATATTTCCTTATATAAAAACTGCCGATTCTATTCAATATGCCATTTTTAACCGAAGTGATTATGGTTATTGGCAAGGAATAGCTGGTGGCGGAGAAGACGGCGAGATTCCTATTGAATCAGCAAAACGGGAAGCATTTGAAGAGGCTGGTATTACAAGAGAATGTCCATATATACAATTAGATTCTGTGTCTTCACTATCAGTAGAAGATGTAGTTGGAGGATTCCTTTGGGGAGAAGAGGTTTATGTAATAAAAGAATTTTCTTTTGGAGTTAAAGTCCCTACAAAAAACATATCATTATCTAAAGAACACTTCAATTATAAATGGTTATGCTTTGAGGAAGCAGTAACGTTTTTGAAATGGGATAGCAACAAAACAGCATTGTGGGAATTAAACAAAAGACTATTAAAACAATAAAAGTGTTAGCTAACAAGGATAGTATTGGAACAAGAATTGAACCATTAACAAACCTTTGCTACACTTCTAAACAATGTTTTAGATTATAAAATAGAGTAATATAGATTTTGTATAGGTAATTTACTAAGAGAACTTGTACTAAGAAAAGCCCTATACAGTTGACTCTGAAAAAATGAAAATAGTTAGAAATATTTTTATATCGTACGGTTTTTGGCTATGAATAACGGAATAAATATTAAGTATTCAACAGTTTAAATAAAATGAGTTAGCTTTTTATTTTAAGAAGAAAGATGACTCGTTTTATGCTAAAATTCGCTTAGTGTATATTTTCGTTAAAATGTGGGTGGGCCCCCTTTTAGCAAAACCGGAGTGGAAATGATGAGTATAAATAGTTTTGTGGGATTGATAAAGGACGAATTATTAAAAGAGGTAAGTATAAGAAGTGAGGATGAATTCGAGCCTGTAGTAGTTAAAGATATTCCTAGACTTTGGAAGTGTTTAGGAACAGGTAATTATGCCGCAGTATTCATGCACAAAGAATACAAAGATTGGGTAGTGAAAGTTTACGTGCGAGAAGGAGAAGGAATTGAAAAAGAGTCAGAAGTATACCGAAGAATTGGAGATCATCCTTCTTATTCAAAGCTTATATATAAAGGAGAAAATTTCATAGTATTGAAACGTTTAAAAGAAATTACCTTATACGATGCTATTCATAAGGGAATTAAAATTCCTAAGCAAGTAATACTTGATATCAATGAGGCTTTAGAGTATGCGAGGGAACAAGGGTTAACTCCTTGTGATGTTCACGGGAAAAATGTGATGATGGAAAAAGGAAGGGGATATGTAGTCGATGTATCTGATTTCTTAAAAACAAAAGAAGATAGTAAGTGGAGAGACCTAGAAAAGGCATATTTCACCTTTTATTTTCCTTTCATTTATAAATTGCCTTTCCCCGTTAAAATACCGTATTTTATGTTAAACATTGTTAGACGTTCGTACAGAAAATATAAGAAGCTTAAAAAGAAATTCAAATTATAAAAGGACCACATATGTTCCCAAAAACGAGTTGAATTCACATAAATTACTGTAGAAAAATTTAAATTTTTGTTTAGGGGCTACTTCAAGACCTTAGCTTGCTGGGTATATGGTGCTACCTCAAAATATAAAAAGATTAGGAGTGAATCCTAATCTTTTTATTTATACATATTTTTGTTAGTTATATCACTATCAATTCCAAAACGGGATATTTTGAATAAAAGAAACCGTTAAAATAAGTGTTGATACGGAACCAGCAGTTACTAAAGTTACTATTTTTCGTCCATTCTGTTCTTTTGAAGGTTTTATAAGTTCTGTAATTAACACAATCCATATTATGATAGAGATTATTGAAATAATATTTATAGACATATGTAACACATCCCTTCTTGTTTTCACATAAATATTTCTTCTTTTATAAAATAAAAGCAATTTAACAAGAAAATATGTAACGCATTACAAATCAATATTTTCCTGTTAAACCACCTTTTTTAAATAGAAATACGACTGATAAAACGATAACAACAGCCTTCAAACTTCCCCAATATGGATAAATAGCATGATCTGTTAGACTAGCATATTGAAAAATATTCTCTAAACCGAAAATTCCTATCATGACTGCTAAAATGAATGAAGCTGATCCATACGTCCCGTTATGATAGAGGGTAAATAAATAGACTGCGAAAATTAGTGGTAAGATGATTTGTAGTACGATTATCATAGTTCGTCCCCCATATTATTTATAATTATATTATATACAAAATTGTAATAAAAAGGAATACGACTTATTTGATACTAACAGAACTACTCTAATCATATTCTTATATAAAAAGAAGAAAAAGGGGTGTACAGTTAATTGACAAAAGTTAAAGTTAGTTTACGACCCATTGTTCATAATATAAATTTACCAACCGTATTGAAAACAACAATACTTCCAGGCGAATCGACCGAAAGACTATTTATCGCAACCCAATTAGGAGAGATTTTTTACATAGGGAATGGAGTTATAAAGATATTTTTAGATATTCGTCACCTAATTATTAAATTAGGTACATTTGAAGAAGGTGTTTCTAGTAGCGGTTATGATGAACGCGGATTGCTAGGACTTGCGTTCCATCCACAATTTTATCAAAACAGGTTATTTTATCTACATTATTCAGTAGCCGGAACTCAAGGGCCAGGTGCACTTTCTGAACAATTTAAACCTAATCCTTGTGACCCTAAAACATTAAATTTAAAGTGGGTTAATAGAAATACGCAATATGATCACATTGATACTGTGGAAGAATGGACTTTACAACCTAATGGTCAAGCTCAAAAGCGACGAACATTACTGAATGTAAGAAGACCATTTTTTAATCATAACGGAGTCAATAGTTTAAACTTTTCACCTGAGACTGGAAAACTTGTTTTTACAAATGGAGATGGCGGATCAGGTTATGATCCATTTAACTTAAGCCAAGATAATTTAGAAATAGCAGGTAAAATAATTGAAATCGATGTAAGTAAAAATACATTTATAAATAACCCTCCTGTAGTTACACGCTTCGATGAACTTCCTTTATCTATACAAGAAACACTTACAGTAATTGCAAAAGGAGTACGTAATATAACTGGCATTTCATTTCAAAGGTTTTATAATCAATATATCAAATACGCCGGAAATGTCGGACAAGATATTGTAGAGTCTATTTTTTCATTTGTTCAATATAAACCTATACCGGTTACAGAACTTGTTCAAATGCATTTTATGAGGCTCACTCCCAATCAAGATGGGTTTATCAATTTTGGTTGGAGAGGATGGGAAGGGGATTTACCTACTTCTTTTATACGGCATTGTTCCGAAAATCAGACTTTGGATGAAAGAACAATGACTTATTATGATGAAACAATACAAACTTCAGTGAAGCGCATTCTACCTCTACTTAGTTATTTTCATAAAGATTCTAGAACAGATAAGTTTGGAGGAACTTCCCTTACAGGAGTTCAGCCATATATGGGAAATGCAATTCCAAATTTAACAGGTAGCGTAGTGTTTACTGACCTTGCTAAGAAAGAAGATTTTCGACCGCCAGTTAAAGGTGTTTTAGCCTATACTAGAGCAGGTACAGACGGTAAACATGCTGACTTTCATGCTATTGAAACCAATTATGATTTTGGTACGCAAGCAGCTTATTATATGAGTTTAGGAACAAATTTGAATCAAACTAAATTATATTTAGGAGTTTACGGTTCTATGAAAGTAACTGATTTTAATAAAGGTACCATTTTTGAAATTATCCCTTAATACGATACAAATTATCAGTCTAAAAATATAATATAAGGAATTCATTCTGTTCCCAAAACGCACGACTTAACTTATCCCCCTAAAAATCTTCAATGTATGAGCATCTATTAATTTGCAGAAAGTAACTCATAAACCGTATGTGTACGAATAATATAGAAAGTAATGAATGAGGTGTCTTTAGGGGGGATTTTAATGAATCGGTTTGTACGTTATTGGTATCAACTGATGATAGAGCATGATATAAGCTTTGTTCATAAAAGAAAATTGTCCCTTGCGAATAAGTTAGTACTTACAGCTTTGATGAGTGCATTAGCCACCATGTTTCAAGCAGCGGGTAACTTAGTTCCTGGTATAGGTTTGCTCATTAGTCCATTTTCGACATTACCGATTTTTTTTGCTATTTTCTATTCTATTCGTGAGGGAATACTTTCTTATATTCTTACTATTTTTCTATTATTTATTATTGAGCCAAGTGAACTAATTATCTTTCCTTTTACTACAGGCTTATTAGGTCTAGCCTTAGGACTAGCCTTTTTAAAATTTAAGAGGAGAATTTGGATTGTTTCCTTTTCTGCGACTTGTCTACTTATAGGGATTATGATCGTTCTCGATGTTTTCCGTTTTCCGGTACTTGGTCCTACTGTTCATACAACTATGGACATAAAAATTATTTTATTAATATTTATACTGAGCTTTCTATATTGCTGGATTTATGCAGGTTTTTGCAGAATAATGATGAATAGATTATGTAAAGTGTTGTATTGACAATGGCATAATGAAGATTGGAGAATGTATTCATGACTAACGTTGCAGTTAGAAGACCGAATTTGAATGATGTAGATGAACTATATTTATTTTTCCGTATCGTTATTACGAATACATACAAAAATGAAGGATTATCACAACTATTGGATGACATAGAAAATGAAATTAACATGAAAAAGCAATATTTGAAAACAGATTTTGATAGTAATGGAGAAAAACGTTACTTTTTATTAGCAATTGATACAAATAACAATAAAATCATTGGAACAATTGAAGTTGGTCCAGCAAGTAAATTGATTAATAGTTGTACAGGTGGTGTACTTAAGGATTTGTATGAAATAGGAACTGTATTTATACTTCCAGATTATCAAAGAAAGGGTATCGGGAGTTTACTGCTACATACAATGTTTCTTACGTTACTTAGCAGAGGAATAACAGAATTCTGTTTAGATAGTGGATACAGAAAAGCGCAAAGTATATGGACAAAGAAGTTTGGAGAGCCTAGTTATGTACTGAAAGATTATTGGGGAGAATCAAGTGATCATATGATTTGGAAGAAGAGTTTACATGATACACCTATAATATTTGAATTATAAAATGAAATATACCTATGAACGTAGCTTTTCTTACATATGTATGCTATTATTTATCTTTATAATAAAAGAGGACGTGAATGAACTTGATTAAAATTAGTATCCCTGAAGTTGATGTTACAATTACTGAACGTAAACAAGTTATTAAAGGAGACGAGCCAATCATTACTCCAATTAATGGATTTATCGATTTCCACTTGTTCCCTAGAGATAAAGGCGGCATTTTTATGTTTTACAATATTAATGACGAACTACTTTTCGTAGGTAAAGCTCGTAAAATTAGACAACGTATTAAGAAGCATTTTGAAGATAATGTTTCACCAATTAAAAATCACCGTGATGAAGTATACCGCATTGATGCATGTATCGTAGAAGATCCAACAGAAAGAGAAATTTACGAAACATATATCATTAATGAATACAAAGCGAAATATAACGTTGATAAAGTATTCTACAAATAATCAACATTAATAAAAAACAATCCTAGCTAATATGCCAGGATTGTTTTTTATTTAGATTTATTCTTCATATCTTTCTCCTTTTTTCAAATGATTAGCCACAATAAAACAGAATATCCCTATAAATATAAGTACAATACCAAGCGTTTTATGGTTTCCTTCAAAGAAAGGAATATCTGAAATAACATTTGTCATACATAGTCCTAAAAATATAAGGATAGGGCCCATCCAAAGTAATACATTACCGAATTTTGTGTGCTTCCACATAATAACCCTCCTTAATTCTCTTTACATATATATCCATAAACTAAAAGTAAATTCATAGAGAAATATAGTTTTTTTCATATCGAAAATTTAACCCTCATATATTGGTACAAGCAAAAGAGAAAGGAGACCATCATGAATTGGTTAGAAGCTTTCATATTAGGTATAATTCAAGGTTTAACAGAATTTTTACCAATCAGTAGTACCGGACATCTTTATTTAGGAAGGCATTTATTTCAATTAGATGAAGCAGGCTTATTTTTAGATACGATGTTGCATATTGGGACTTTACTTGCAGTGTTTATTTATTACAAAAAAGAATTTATATATTTAATTAAAAACCCATTTTCAAAGCTCATGTTATTACTTATTGTTGGGACGATACCTGCAGTTGTTATTGGTTTATTGTTTAAAGACTTCTTTGAAGATATTTCAAAAACAGGAATCACGATCGGTTGGGAGTTTTTAGTGACCGGATTCTTTCTCTACATGGCAGATAAACAAAAGAATGGTCGTAAAAAAATGGATGACATAACATATAAAGACGCATTAATTATCGGTTCATTTCAAGCTGCTGCTATTTTTCCAGCCATTTCCCGTTCTGGAATGACAATTGTCGCTGCATTATGGAGAAAATTAGACCGTGAAACTGCTGCTTACTTTTCTTTTTTACTGTCGACACCAGCTATTGTTGGAGCTATCATTTTGCAATTTGCAGACGTTTTTCAAGGGAAAGCAGAATCTATTTCTAGTACATCTTTAATTGTCGGAACGTTATCAGCAGCGTTTTTTGGATACATAGCCGTTTCATGGATGATTCAATATTTAAAACGTCACTCCTTAAAAGTATTCGCGTATTACGTATGGGGATTAGGTATTTTAATTTTAACGTTGCAATTTACTGATGTATTTTAAGTATAATGATAAAGAAGTTAATTAGTTTAAGATCCTGTTTCATTCATACAAGGCAGGATCTCTTTTTATTAAGGGGGAAAATATGTTTAATAAGGCTATCGTTATTGGTGGAAGTATGGCAGGAAAGTTTGCAGCAAAAGCATTATCAATTTTTTTTAAAGAAGTAATCATTTTAGAAGTCGGTGAAAAATGGGATGGAAAAGCTTCAAGAAAAAGAGTTCCACAAAGTAATCATCCTCACGTGTTATTAAAAGGTGGAGAAAAAGCAATTGAAGAATTGTTTCCTACTATTACGAATGAATTAATAGAAGCGGGTAGTATTATAAACAACTTTACACGTGATTTAAAATGGCATCAATTCGGTCTATGGAAACAACCGTTCAAAGGGGAAGTACATATGATTCAACAAAGTCGTCCTTTACTAGAATGGCATATTCAAAAACGAATACATCAGATTTCAAATATTACTATTAAATATGAAACATTGGTTAAAGGGTTATTGGTAAATGAAAAGCTTAACAAAGTGTGTGGAGTAAAAGTTAAATATTTAGAGACAGACATACAAGAAGAAGTTCATGCAGACCTTGTAGTTGATGCGAGTGGATTTGGCTCAAAAAGTATAGAGTGGTTACGAGAATATGAAATTGAAGTACAAGAAGAGAAAGTTCGTATTGATTTATTTTACGCAACGAAAATGTTCAAACTTAAAGAAAATGAGAAATTAGACTGTTGCAATGTGCTAATGTCTCCGAGTTTCCCTGATAGCCCTTATGGCGTTCTTATTCAAACGATAGAAGATAATCGTTATTTTGTTACTTTCAGTGGATACGCAAACGAGAAAGCACCACAAACAGATGATGAGTTTTATGATTTTGCTGAAAACCTATCAATTTCTAATGTTACAGACTTCCTAAACAAGGCTGAGGGAATTACTGATATAAAGACATACAAAATTCCCTATCAAGTACGCCGGCGATTTGATTTAGTGAATAATGTACCAGAAGGCTTATTAGTTGTTGGAGATGCGCAATGTCGTTTTGATCCCGTTTTCGGCCAAGGCGTATCAGTTGCTGCTATGGAGGCTCACCAGTTGCAATTACTTCTGCAAGGTAGAAAACAACTTGATAAAACATTTACACAACAATTTTATAAAAAGGCAGCTAATATAATAGAAACCCCATGGGATATGACAACAACGGAAATATCACGTCATCCGCAACTAAAGAGAGAATTAACTACAAAACAAAAATTTCAGCTATGGTATACGAAACAAATATATCGACTATCCGCAAGTAATTCTGATGTTTATATTCGGTTAGTACGAGTGATGAATTTAATTCGTAGTCCATTTCATCTTTTTCATCCGAAAGTGCTACTATCTGTATTACTTAATCGAAAGTAATAGCAGGAATATAATTGATTAAAAAAGAATGTATAACAGTTAGTAAATCTAGAAGGAGAATACGGGATGAAAATATACATAGAGCAACTAAAGAAACAAGATGCTAAGGATTTATTTACGTTTGAACTTACGAATAAATCTTTTTTTGAAACAATGGTGCCAAATCGTGGCTCAAAATATTTTGAATTTGAATATTTCCAAAAACTACTAGACGATTTATTAATAGAACAAGCAGATGGAGATTCTTATTTTTATTTAATTCGTAATGAAGAAAAAGAAATTGTAGGGCGAATTAATTTAGTAGATATAGATACGGAAACTCAAATTAGTTCGCTAGGGTATCGGGTCGGAGAAAAATTTACTAAAAAAGGAGTTGCTACAGCAGCCGTAAAATTAATTTTAGATGTAGCGAAAAATAATGAAATTACTGAAGTTCATGCTAAAACAACTACTAATAATCTCGCATCACAAATTGTACTAGAAAAAAGCGGATTTTCTTCTTATCAAAACGAATCAGATACAACTTCTGTAGAATTAAATGGAGAACATGTGAAGTTTGTACACTATATTTGGAGAAATACTTCACGCTTATAATAAGGAGGACTTATTCATGAATGATTTACGTTATCCAATTGGCCAATTTACATACAAACGTCCTATAACTGAAGAAATGATTGATACATGGATTCAAGAAATTGAAGATTTACCAAATGAACTAACAAAGGCAATTAAAGATTTAGATCAGAAGCAGTTAGATACACCATATCGCGTTGGAGGTTGGACTGTACGTCAAGTAGTTCATCACGTCGTTGATAGTCATATGAATAGCTACATACGCTTTAAATTAGCACTGACAGAAAAGAATCCCACTATTAAGCCGTATAAAGAAGAGAAGTGGGCAGAGTTACCCGATTCAAAATTACCGGTAGATGTTTCACTAGTAATGCTAGATTCATTACATAAAAGATGGGTTAACCTTTTATATTCTCTAGAAATTGAAGATTTAGAAAAGACATTTAACCATCCTGAAACTGGTGAAACAAAACTTGCTGTTGCAATAGGACTATACGCATGGCATGGTCGTCATCATACCGCTCATATTACCTCGTTAAGAAAGCGACTTAATTGGTAACATGGAGATTACATTAGAGAAGGCGACAGAAAGTGATGCAGAAGTTATATTTCAAATGCAAATAGACTCATTTAGCCCTTTATTACATAAATATAAAGACTATGAAACAAATCCAGCAAATGAAACTATCGAAAAAACTATTTGTAGAATAAATCATGTAGACGGTGGCTTCTATAAAATAATAGTGGCAATGAATCTTGTTGGAGCGATATGCATTTCACCAAAAGAAACACCCTATAAATTTTGGATCAGTCCAATGTTTATTCACCCGAGTTATCAAGGAAAAGGAATTGCCCAAAAGGTACTTACATTAATTGAGGAAATGTTTCCTGAAGCAACGAGCTGGGAACTTGCTACTATTTTAGAAGAAGAGAAAAATTGCTTTTTATACGAAAAGATGGGTTATAAAAGAACAGAAGTTATAAAGAAATTAAATGATGAAACTACACTTATTTATTACAAAAAAGAAAGGTAAAGCATATAAAATACGCTTTACCTTTTTATGTTATTTTAGATTAAATATACAAAAATAATGTATGTTCTTCCAAAATACTCGGGTTAGTAATTTTAAAAATGAATAAAAATATAAAAACCACTACTTAGTCGTAAAGGTTACTAACGCTTTTTGAATGCTTAAAATACTATCGTCACCTTTAAATTCTTTCGTAATTGGATCCTCCATACTAGACACCCAAATTTTAAGTTCTGCATCTAAATCAAAATGCCCAGCCGTTTCGATGCTATATTGTGTAATACTTTTATAAGGAATAGAATGGTATTCTGTTTTTTGCCAGTTACTCCTTGTTTATCTACTAAAATAAGACGACGATTTGTAAATACGATTAGATCACGAATTAATTTATAAGCATGCTCTACTTTTTCATCGTCTAGCATAATCTTCTCTAAATCACGTTCTACACTTTCAGAACTCGTATTTGATGCATTTCCTAAAATACCGCTAAATAAACCCATATTAAATTCCTCCTTTAATATATGTGGAATGAATTACTTATATTGTAACATGTTACTCACAAAGATATTATGACATTACTTTAGTAGTTTCTGGTTATTGTTGTAATTAGTTTATATAACCTCATCTTAAAATCTTATGCTAATATGAAATTAAGAAAAAAGAAGCAGAGGGATATAGCATGAAGAATATAGGTTTAGTATTAGAAGGCGGAGGAATGAAAGGTTTATATACTGCAGGTGTACTCGAATATTTCATGGAAAAGAACTTATTCTTTCCGTATGTAGTCGGCGTATCAGCAGGAGCCTGTATGGGAGCAACTTATTTATCACGTCAAAAAGGGAGAAATAAGAAAGTAAATACAGAGCTAGTAGCAGATCACCGTTATATATCTTATCGAAATTTGATTCGAAAACGCGAATTATTCGGAATGGATTTTTTATTTGATGAAGTACCTAATAAAATTGTACCATTTGATTTTCAAACTTTCTTAAAATGTAATGAACAGTTTGTCATAGGGACGACTGATTGCGAATCAGGACAAGCCATTTATTATAATAAAGCAGAACACGGAAATGATATTTTAAAAATCATTCGCGCCTCAAGCTCTGTACCGTTTATAGCACCTGCTGTAGAATATAATAATCGAAAATTATTAGATGGAGGGATTATAGACCCTATACCAGTTTTGAAAGCCCAAAAGGATGGTTATGAAAAGAACGTTGTCATTATGACAAAGCCAGAAGGATATGAGAAGCAGCGAAATAAATTTTCAGGCCTGGCTAAAATTTTATATAGAAAATATCCGAAAATCGCAGAGAATTTAGTAAACCATTATCGTTTTTATAATGAGACGATATCTTATATGAATCGAGAAGAACAAAAAGATAATTTTTATGTAATTCAACCAAGTGTACAGCTTCCTATAAGCGGAATAGAAAGAAATAAGGAAAAGCTCGTTAACCTATATAATCTTGGGTATATCGATGCTCAATATCATTATGAAAACTTATTAAATTGGATAGAGAAATAAAGGGGTGGAAAGTTGAAGTTAGGAAAACGAATTATTTTTAAGGAATTGCAGAAAATGCATAGTCCACTTCATAAACCGTTTCCTTATCGTGCTACAGCAAAATTGCAGCGAGATTTAAAAAGTAAATTTACCGAAGATGACTGTATAAACGCTGATTTTAATCATTATTGGATGCATACAGCAGCTACTTTAAATTCTGTACTAAATGGAAACGAACAGAACATTACGTTTCAACAAATAAAGTGGTTAAGAAAATCGTTTTTCGAGTGGTTTCCGCAATATCGTTTTCTAGAAACAGAAATTGTGAATTATCCCATTTTGTATAGAGATTTCATAAGTTATGAGAAGACCAGAAAGCTATTACTTTATTACCTTACTGAATAAAAGCGAAAACGTACAGGTTACATTACTTGTACGTTTTTTTGTTCATAAAACATTCAATATTAACAACTAGTTTATATAGGAATTCTAATGAGAAGAAAGAAGTACATATAATAGAATGATGCAGGGGAGGAGAGAGGAATAGCTGTTTTACTTTAAGTTATTGTCCAACTCGAATACAGTTAGTTATTTATGTTAAAATATTTCGAGTGAAATCAAGCTTTTAAGAATTTCATTAAACATTAAACAAAACAAGTTAGCAACATAGAAGGGATAACATTAACATGAAAAACGTATCAAATATAGATAAAGTAGAATCAATAAAATCTTTACAGTCAACAATTAGTAAACTTGAAAATGCCTTATCACAGATGACTCAAAAAGGATCAAATACTACTTTAGTGAAAAAAAGACTCAAAGCAGCTAGTATCGGCTTAGCTATGTTAGAAAGTGTTTGGAAGCAAGAAACTCATCATTATACTCAGGAAGATTTAGCAGAAGCTCGTAATGTTCTAATTGGTTTGCTTCCATCAATTGAAAAGATTTACGTTAAGTCAAAGCTTGGGAGTCCTCAAAGAACGCTTTTAGAAAGAAGAATAAAATCGTTGGAACTTTCTATTCAAGCAATAGACAATTATTCTAGTAAATAACTCATTTAAAGAGTCTTATTACAAAAGTGTAGCAAGGCTCTTATATCATTCTATCAAAATTAAATAACCTTACTGCCACATTGCAGCAAGGGCAAAACATCTTGATCTACCTCATAATTATTCTCAAACTTCACATCTTCAAGAACATTTCATTGTCTTTAATAAAAATCCATGCATTAAGTAATCTTCAATCGCAAAAACACTCAATTATTTAATTTACGAAAATGGAATACCGCCATGTATTGCTGTAGATCATGTTAATCAGCTAGAAGAACTAACTTTTGAAAACGATATTCCTTGGATTGAAAATCAAATTTCATCTATAAATTCTATTGCAACTCAACTTCACTTTTATATGGTAGCAGGACAACTTGAAAACAAACCTCTTTTAACGGCCAATAACCACTTGTATAGAGCTTTAAAAGATAAAGGGTACAAAAACCACTTATGAAGAGTTTCGAGACGGTCATGATAGCGTGTGAGGGTGAAAAAAGTTGTTAGATGGATTGAAAGCTTTGAAATAGATAAAAACCACACTATAAAATAAAAAGGAGAGAAAATCTATGAATCAAGAAGAACTAGATAAAAAACTAAAAAAACAAGAGATTTTAGTAAAAGATGAGAAAGTTTGGTCCTATACGTATGAGGATCATATTAGTTCTATCGTTAAACAAGCAGAACAAAAAGGAGCTTTTGATAATTTACCTGGTAAAGGGAAACCTCTTAATCTTGATAAAGATCTTTCTTACAATCCTGAAAAGCAACTTTATAGAACTTTAGCAAATAATCATGTTTTACCTAGGTGGATTGAGCTTTCAAAAGAAATTGATGATTTAAAAGAAAAACTAAAAGAAAATACAAATACTGCAGAAGCAGCGGACTTAATTCGAACTATTAATAAAAAGGTATTAGAACATAATTTACTTTGTCCACCAAGCGCGCAAAAAATGAGGGTGAAAATGGATTTTTAACGATTTTCAATTAAGCTATCGCTTGCTATATAATTAAGTTAGGCATTTTCAATTCATTACTAAAGGGAGGCAAATGTAGTGAAGAATACGTATCCACTTCAAATTCCGAAAGAACTAGAACAGTATCGTAGTATTTTAGAAGAAAGTGTGAAACCGTATGTTAAAGTGTCTGGAACGCAAGCAGAGACAACGCTTTTTGAAAGTAAGTTTGGTGGATATCCGTATTTACCTATAGATCAAGAGCATCCTAAAGACTCAAACGGACAACCTATGATGTTACTTGCGCAGTTAAACTTTGAAGAAATTCCGCATGTTGAATATATGCCTCAAAAGGGAATGTTACAGTTTTTCGTAAGTGCTGGTGATGAGCTTTACGGAGCAGATTTTGATCATCCAACAATCCAAAAAGACTTTCGAATTATTTATCATTCTACAATTATAGAAGATTTAAATAAGGTTATTACTGATTTTAGTTATTTAAACGCCTTAGAATTAGAGGACTTTATCATACCTGAAGCAGCGAAATTAAAGTTTGAATTAGGTTATCAACCCGTAACGTCAAGGGATTATCGATTTGAAAAGATGTTTAGTGAGGATATTGATTGGGAAGAAATTGTTGATGAAGAAAATAATACAGAATTAGGCGAACTGTATGATGATTTATGTAAAGATCAAGGACATAAAATTGGTGGATATCCATTTTTCACACAGACAGATCCGAGAGAATGGGAAGAAAAATACCAGCAACATGACATATTATTGCTGCAAATCGATACAGACGATTCATTAAATATTATGTGGGGCGATTCTGGGGTTGCTAATTTCTTTATACGTAAGGAAGAGGTGTTAAATCTAGATTTTTCCAATGTCATTTACAATTGGGATTGTTACTAGAAGATATAAATAATATAATAGCAAACAAAAAATCTTCCTGAAGGTGAGGAGGATTTTTTTATGTTAAAAATAAGCGTTATGTTAACTAGAATAAAAAACAATGATTGTAATGAAAGTCAAGTCTAAATAACAGAAATAACAACAAATAATGTAAAGTTGTAAAACATGTGCAAATAGCAATAAATTCATTAAGTAAAACATAAAATAAAATTACTAATTTATATTTTGTATAGAAATAATTTTTCTGTATAAAAATTTCTTGCCAATCAAAAATGTTTTTAATTCGTTAAATCTTAAGCGATTATTGATTAAGATTTGCTGTGATGAATTTATAACAAATAAAAACGATAAAAGCTGAAGAAATTTGTTTAGATAAGATTTCATGTGAATTTCACTAAAAATCTCTGTTTCGTCTCATTAAGTATAGTTTACTTGGTTTTTGATACCTGATATTACTTTGTTTCTATAACTGCCTATAATATATATTATGTTAACTAACTTTAAATAACAAACTTATTATATGTAAGTTTGTTATTGTGATTAGCCTCCCCTCGTTCTTTTTAATCATTCTGTTTGATGGATTGTTTAGTTGTTTGTTTTATAAGTTGTTGATGAAAATGTCTCCAGATATAAATTATATTTAAGACAATAAAAAATGCAATTCGTTTTAACTGAACGCATTAACCGAATTGCATGGATATGATTCATAATAAGTTTTTAAAATTAGTTTGCTACAGCAATTGCTTCGATTTCAATTAAAAAGTTATCGTTAATTAACTTTCTAACTTCTACAGCTGAACTTGCTGGTGGATTTTTAGGATTTTATATTTAGTTATCGCTAGTGGACATTGTTAAATTAATCTTTTCATAATCTCTTTTAAATTGATTATCATTTTTTAGCCAACGTTTGAAAGCCGATTCGCTTATTTCTAAATTTGAACAAGTTGTAGTATTACATTTATTTTTCATATATTCTTCAAGGAAATTTTGTTTTCTTTGTTTAACGGCAGTTTGAGTTTGTTTTAATTTTCGATCTTGTAATTGATCTAAATTCAGACTTTCTTTCTGAAACACTTCATATTTTCTATGCAAATAAATATCTTTGTCTTTATAAATCCAATTTGAAAATAGTTGTATTGATTTTCTTCCAGATAAAATAACGCGATAATGTTTGTTTTGATTTAGTAAATCGGCTCGTAAATTGCGATTTTGAAGAATTTGATGTAAAGAATTCATAAAGTTATATGATCCACCTACGAAATTAACTGTATAAGTTTCATACTTGACGTAACCATCCCCATCAAAATACCCACGAACAAAATGATGCAAATATTCTTCTGGTACAAAAGGAAATTCGATGTTAAATGATTTACATGGCATAATTCCGTGTATGTTCATAAAGTCGTCTTTGATTGTTTTGCTATTAATATTTAGCATATATACGCCTGTTTTTTTGTTTTGATAAAGTGGCTGGTTTGTTTTGAGTTCTTTTTTTATATCTTCTAAAATATAACTTTCTTTTTGAGATATACTGACACATTGATTTTCCTTCTGTATAACACCATCTGCTGCTATAAACCCTAAAATATAAGCCATGTTATTTGACCACGTTTTAAAATAATCTTCTGTTATGTCATACTTTCTCTTCCAACTCCCTATAGCGCGCCTTGGTACGTTATTGTCTGATAAAACCATACGAATATACCTTGCAGACACATTAGCAAGTGTAGCGATCTCTGAGGTACTCTTCCCCTCTGCATATAGCTGCGTTATTTCAGATTTTGATAGTTTACATTTTGATTTCTTTTTTCGTTTTATGTGCACTTACATCCTCTCCTTCCTTTCTTTTATTAGAGACATATTTTCTTCTATAACATACAACGGAACGTATGTTCTTTGTTGCGTATAAGAAGGAATTTACTAAATAAAAACAATTTACATGTACTTAATATTTGTCTTAGCTGCTGCTGTGCGATTTGTACTTTATAGATACAAATAATGAATTTGACGGATTTATGAAATACAAGGCATTTTAGATGAAAGGTAAAATAATATAGTTTAAACTACAAATAGCTACAATAACAACATACGTAAATTGTTAATCGTAAAAAGGAGAACGAATGAATAAGAAATATACAAATCAAATTCATACTGATATGAGTTTTAAACCGAAAGATATTATAAGTTTAATGACGGATTACTTTAAAATAAAATCAAAGCTGCGTCCTATAAAGGATTTGCCTATCGTTTTATCAAATAAAGATAATGAACCGTTAGAGAGTGTTACATGGTTTGGCCATTCTGCTTCTCTTTTGAAAATAGAAGGTAAAAAACTGTTATTAGACCCGATGTTTGGAGATGCCTCTTCCCCATTTCCTTTGTTTAATAGTAAACGCTATAGTGGTGCTTTTTCTTTAGAACGTGATGACCTTCAAGAAATTGATGCGATTATCATTTCTCATAATCACTATGATCATTTGAATTACAAAAGTATTATGCAGTTAAAAGATCGCGCAAAGCACTTTTATGTTCCAACTGGAGTTGCACAATATCTTATTAAATGGGGTGTTTCGCCTAGTAAAATTAGTGAGCATAATTGGTGGGACGAAATTACGTTTGATAATATTAAGTTAGTATGTGCGCCTGCAAGGCATTTCTCGGGACGTGGTATGACAGATAGAGATCGTTCATTATGGTGTTCATGGCTTATTCTTGGTCAAGAGACTAAAATTTTCTTTAGTGGTGATAGCGGTTATGCCCCTCACTTTAAGGAAATTGGTGATAAATACGGTCCATTCGATCTTACATTAATGGAATGCGGGCAATATGATCCGAGGTGGTCTGCTATTCATATGTTGCCTGAAGAAACGGTACAAGCTCATATTGATGTTAAAGGAGAATTACTTCTTCCAATTCATTGGGGTGCTTTTACGTTAGCATTACACAAATGGAGTGACCCGATAGAACGTGTTACGAAAGAAGCCAACCGTTTAGGTGTTAAAATTACAACGCCTCAAATTGGCGAATCTATTACGTTAAAATCTACAAACTATCCTTCAACAGCTTGGTGGAGAGAAATTTAATTATAAATAGAAAAAGAGCGAACTCTCTTATAAGGAATTCGCTCTTTTTCTGTATTTAAACTTATTTCACTATATTTGATTTCCCACTATCTAAAATTCTATTTGCTGGTACACTGAACATTTCAATCACTGTATTCATACTTTTATCAGTTAGTTCAATGAGTTCGTTTTCATGTTTTATTTTATTTAAATCCCACACCATCCCATGAAATTCATTATACTGACCACTTACTTTTATAATGCTTTTTGTTTTATTTGAAGGCTGTATTTGAAGATTTGTAAATTGATTCCCACTAATTTCATTTGGCGTAGTTACTTGACTATCCATATAAATCATATTCACACAGTCTTCTAAAGAAAAGTTCATAAAACGATTAGCATTTATCCAAGCTTGTCCGGTGCTCGGTTTTTTTGCTACTAATTTTAGTCCGGTTTCCATTCCTACAATTTTAATGTTTTCGAAGTTAATAAACGAAATTTCATTTTCTTTTCCAGCAGAGTATAAAGAAATTCCGGTACCTTTATTCGTTTCCGTCCAATTAATAATATTTATATCTTTTATTTGTGTTTTGTTCCAAGTGTTATAATATTTATTTTTACCGTCTAAATAAATAACTTCAGAGTTAAATTTAGGATCGTCAATAGCTATATACGCTCCTTCAATGGATGCGTTTTTCTCTAGTTCTAGAACTCTAAAGTTTCCCTCAACCACAAATTGTGATCCATAACCAAATAATAATTTCACACCTTTTTTAACAGTGATTGGTGACGTGATTTTATACTTTTTATCATCAAGCAATACGGTTTTTATTTTACTAGACGCTGCTTTATTAATAGCAGATTGTATTTTTATTGAATCATTTGCCCCTTTAAAGTCTTCTACATACAAGTTAGTACTTTTAGCTGCATAGTCTTTTTTGTTGTATTGATAAAAAGCAAAAATAATTAAAACTATACCAATGAGTAAAACAATTACTTTCTTCATCGTACTCACCCCATATCGATTAATCTATGCTTTTATATTTAGGTTATTATTATTTTGCTTTGTATTTCAGATTACCATTGCTGCTTTGTCTATGATTGAATTATATTATGTAGGATTTAGTAAACTGTTTGCTTTACTAATACATCATTCTTATAATGTATTAATTTATGATTTCATAAAACAAAAGTCTGCTTGTACATAATGTAATCCCTTCCTCTATCCCTAATAAGCTCTTACTGGTGATATAAGATGTACTGCTGCAGATTGCTCTCCTGCTTCAATCAATATCGGTCTCATAGAACCGCCAAAGCTTAAAGTAATCGTTTCTTCTTTTATTGCTCTTAAAGCATCAACCATAAAACGCCCATCGAAAGATATATTTAATTGTTTTTCACCTTGAATCGCATCTATTTGTTGCGTTTCGGATATTTGCCCAATTTGAGAAGCGTTTGAAGAAATTTTAATTGTAGATTCGTTTATGATTTCTAAGTTAACATTGTTATTGGCCCATTCACTTGCTAATAAACTTGATCGGTCTACACCTTGTAATATCTTTTTTCTATCTATGTTAATAATCGTTTTAAAGTCATTTGGAATAAGGTTAGAAATATTAGGATATTTCCCTTCAATTAGTCTTGAATATAATGTAGTTGTTCCGAGCGTAAATATAATATGACTCTCTGAAAGGTAAATATATACGAATTCCGAATTGCTGTTCATTAATTTTAGAAGTTCACTAATGGTTGCGCTTGGTACAATACAATTTGCTTTTACATCTGAGGAAAGTCGCGTTTCACGTATCGCTAGTCTATGTGAGTCAGTTGCAGCACAAATAAACTTATTATTAGATAACTCTATATGCACCCCAGTAAGAACAGGTCTAGATTCATTTTTCGCTACCGCAAAGACTGTTTGTTTAAATACTTCAATCAATTGCTCTGTCTCTACTTTGATTTCTGCATGATTGTCTATAAGCGGTACATTCGGAAACTCATCTGCAGGAAATCCATTTAAACTTAATGTGATTTCTTCTGATTGTATCGTAATTAATTGCTCATTCTTACTTTTTATTGCTATATCACTTGGCATTTTCTTTATTATTTCAATGAAATACTTTGCAGGTACAACAATAGTTCCTGCCTTTAAAATAGTTGCAATCTTTTCGTCTTCAATTGAAACAGGAATGAATTTTTCGATAAAAATATTCGAGTTACTTGCAATTAAAGTAATTCCAGATTGATCTGCAGTTATTTTTATACCAGATAATATAGGAATTAAAGATTTTGTTGATATCGCTTTGTTAACTTCTGAAAGTGCTTGAGTAAATTGTTTGTGATTAACGATGAACTCCATGTTTTCCCCACCTTACATGAGATAATATTTTTATGAAGATTGATGAACGATTGTTCCGTTAAAAAAGTACGGTACTGTTTCTTTCCTTTGTAATAAATCTAGTAAATGTTCTGGTATGCGTAAATATGGAGCTGCTATATGTAATTCCATCCAAGTAATCTCTTCGATTTCTTTTGGTCTTGATATATATGTCTCCCCGCCAATTATTTCGCCTAGAAAATTAAAGAAAATTGCATGATGATCTCTTTCCTCAAAAAAGGCTTCGCTGATAGAACAAATCCCTTTTACGTTTATATGTAACCCTGTTTCTTCTTTTACTTCTCGAATTACTGCTTCTTCTAACGTTTCTCCTAATTTAACTGCGCCACCTGGTAATGTATAATAAGAACCATTTTCCCCTTTGTTTTTTACCATTAAGATCTTTTCATTAGTTTTATCGTACAAAATCGCGTATGTAACATTAACTTTTTTCATATGTACCTCCTCTATTTTTAATAAAAGGAATTTTCTGTCTTCTATCCATTCTACCATTAACTCCTTTTAATATATATAAGTTAGTAAAGTCTTGCCTTTACCGCTATTGATGGAGTTAATAAAAATAGGCTACTGATATAAAAAAGAACGTACCTTAGGAAGATTATCCAAAGGACGTTCTTGCAGTTTTAGAATAAAAATTGATTCAATTAATACTGAAATTAATAATAACCTCGCCCTTATTGCATGTGTATTCCAAATACTAATGTTAACAAATTCTATATACTTTTTAGCCGTTTTTCTAAATAATAATGATTATGTCCTTTCGGATGATCTTCACTTACTCCGATTACTTTATATCCATGCTTCTTATAAAAATCAGGTGCCTGAAAACTAAAAGTATCTAAATTGATTAACCTGCACTCTTTTTCAATTGCAAACTCTTCAATAAGTTTTATTAACTTGGTTCCGTAACCTTCATGCCTATATTCTTCAGAAACCCATAGAAAGTCAACGTGTATATGGTGCCAAAAAGTTATCGCTGTTACCCCGCCTACGATTTCTTCTTTTTCATCTCTTACTATGAAACTAACCTTTTCTGAAGGTGTTTTTTCTTCATCTGCGAGATATTTTTGATTATATTCAATTACTTTCTCTCTTATGTAATCACTATCTTCTTGTACCCACTGCTGTACTATTTTCATTTTAAGTGTCACGCTCCTTTTTACTTATCTATTCAATTTTAAAATGATATTGTCCTGTCTTTAATGAGTTGGTAAAGAAGCAAAGTTAATGGAATAAAAAAGAGCCCTAGTATGAGGACTCTTTTTAAAATTAAGCTACTTTCCGATGTAAATGTTTTAGTTCCTTTTTCTTTTCTACATTTGGTGGACGGATTAATATTGAAATAATGAAGGAAATAACACTTAAAACACCAATTATAATGAAAGTTGGTTGAAATCCTCCAAGTATCGCTCCAATAAATGATCCTGCAAGCGCACCAAATCCGAAACCTTGGTAGACAATGCCGTAATTTGTACTATGGTTTTTTAATCCAAAGAAATCTCCGACAATAGCTGGGAATATAGTTATATTACCGCCGAAGCAAAAGGCGACACTTGCTACACAAGCAAAATAGATTCCGTAATTTAGCGGAATAAAACTTAAAGTAAAGACTGACAAACCTATAATAATAAACGTTGCAGAGACAATTTTCATTCGCCCGATTTTATCTGATAACGTCCCAAGAATGATTCTACCTACTGTATTAAAGATTGCAATCATAGCAACGGCGTTTGCAGCGGTTGCTGCGCTAAGTCCAACAAGTTGTACGCCGATATCTTTTACCATACTGATTAAATATAAACCACCCATACACGAGGTGAATAACATAAAAAATAGCAGATATACTTGTTTCGTTCGCATCATTTCACGCGGAGTATAGTCATTGTGTAATGTTTCAGTTACAGCATTACTTACAATTGCCTCACGTAAGAAGAACGATCCGATTAACACTAAAAGTAACACGATAATACCCCAATATAAGAATGCTTGTGATACACCAAGGTTATCGATAAGATTTCCGTTTATATATCTAAAGATTAAGCTGCCCATTCCATACGCTGATACAGATATACCTGAAATAAGCCCTTTCCGATTTGGAAACCATTTAATTAAATTAGATAGTGATGTAATATAAGCTGTTCCATCCGCATAACCAACAACGACACCAGCTAATAAATATAATAGTGGTAAAGAAGAAACTTGTGAACTAAGTATTAAGCCGAGTCCTAAAACAATTCCTGCAGTAGCAATAAGTTTTCGAAGTCCTAATTTTTTCTGCAACTTGGCTGCAAATAAAGTTGAGAATGATAAAGAAAAACTAGTTATGGAGAAAGTTATCGCTACTGAATTAAGATTCCATCCAAACTTACTTACAAGGGGTTGATTAAATAAACTCCATGTATAAATTGTTCCAAGGCCAATTTGAACAATGATTGTACCTAGAACAATTAGTAACGGATTTATAGAAGTTTGTTTCATACTAACTGTCCCCTTCTTTTATCTTGACATGAATTTTCACAGTTAGTATATCCATCATAAATTGCAAGATACTGTACGGAAAATGGTAATTAAGTTCATATACACAAAAAGACACTTCATAAAGAAGTGCCTTTTGCAGGTTATATCAGATATTTCTAAAGAAAGCTTTGTTAAGATAAGACATTTTCAAATGCTTATGTATATATGTTATCAAATAATTTCTTAAATGTTATGAGACTTAAGACGTATTTTTCATTCATCATATAGTCGGATGAAAAATTAATATTCGATTTCATCAAAATCTTTCGGCTGCGGTACAGTTTGCATATTAGCTGCATCTTTAGGATCGCTATAAATTGCATTTTGCTCTGTATTTACATCTTTTATATTTTGCTTTTTATTTTTGTTCACGTTATCTTTCATTTTCAATCACTCCTTTTTGTTATAGGAGTAATTATGCCCTATTACCGTTACTAAATGTATCAGCGACTAAATTACTAAATTCACGTAAATAATATAAGTAATTATCACCACCGTAGTTATATCTTTTATTATACATTTTTGCAACAACTACATTATATTCAGGTATTACTAAAATAGTCGGTCCAGTAATCCCTAATATTTGATACGACCCTTTTGGAATACGTTCACCAATTTCGCTTAATTGTGCAGGCTCATTTTGGATGAACCAAAACACCCCATTTTGTGGTAGCTCTTTGTTTATAAATGTTGGGCTCTGCAAACTCGTAGCGATTTTTATAACTTCTTTTGGAACAATTTGTTTATCATCTATCATACCTTGATTTAAATGCAGATTACCCCACTGCGCAAATTCTCTAGCTGAGACAAATAAATTTTTTTCAGTACCGTCATCTACCGTACCAATTTCACTAATTGCGTCTTCATTTGGATTATTAACAACGTCAACTAAATTTTCATCTCGCTGAACTCTCCAACCTGTTTCTTGAAAATTAGCAGGTTTAAACACACGCCCCTTTAACAATTCAGGAAAACTTTTGTTATATAGCTGATAAATAAGACGTGTCATCATTCTTACATTAATATCTCTATACGCCCATGATTGTCCCGGTTCAAATTCACGAAAAATTGTCCCGTCATTCGTTTCTTCTAATCCGTGCGAATGTGTTACTAAATGTCTTATCGTCGTTTTACTAAGCAATACAGGATTAAAGTCTTTAAAATATTTTATCGCTTCATCATCGATAGAACTTATTTTCCCCTCGTAAAGCGCATACGCTATCATTAATCCTAAATAACTTTTTCGAGCAGAAGCAACGTTAAATTGTGAAGATGCTGTTACTCTCTTGGTTGTAGATGTATTTGAGTGATAACCACTATAATGCTCTAGTACGATTTTATTATCTTTTATAATACAAAGTGCTGTAGCAGAACTATGATTTTTTTCTTTTATATCCTCTACCCAAGAAATCAACTTATCATATATATACAAATAAATCCCCCTTAATACACATCAAAATTACAGCATGAAAGAAAAGTGCAAAATAGTTTTTACACCTTTCTTTCATATAAAATAACTTGAATTTTCTATACTTAAATAATCCACCAGTTCCAGCAATTAAAGCAACTGAAACATCCTGCGCATCCTATGCATCCGCCGCAACGACCTGCACAACCACCACATCTACCGCCACATCCACCGCAACGTCCACCACAACCTCCACATCCGCCGCAACGACGTGCATCGTCTTGAATGTAATAGTATGGATATTGACTTTGTTGTTGATCCCAATACACAACATTGCCAGTTTGATAATCATTAAGGTTTAATGATTGTAGTTCTTGTTGAAACTGATTCATTATGAAACCCTCCATTTATAAATGTAAATTCCGTCCAAATATTAAAGTTAATAAATTCTTTTAAACAAAGTAGAAACAAGACTATAGACTAAATGCGTACATCAACAAAATATGAACTTACACTAGGTGATGTACCTTGTTTTTCAGCCTATTTTCTTTATATTCATTCGATGGACGTATTTACTATAAATAAAGTGATTTAAAAATTACTAATCCAACAATTTAGGAGTTCATCATTTAACTTACTTTCTAATAATTCCTTTACTAAAGGCATTGGCATGATTTCATAATGATTTAAGGCTTCTTTATTATAAGCTATCCAGTGAAATGCTAAATGAGACTCGCTAGATTTCGGTGTTAAGTCCGTATGTAAATCTTGTGACTCTACTTCAAAAATGTGGTTAATTTCATGATGAAGAACTTCTTTATCTTGCCATTGATTTTCTATGACGCCTAAAAATTGTTGTATACTACAGTTTACTCCAAGTTCTTCTCTTAACTCTCTTTTTAATGCATTCTCTGCTGATTCTCCAATTTCAACATGGCCACCAGGTAAAAAATAATGATGGCCGATATATTCAGCAACTAATAATTTTTCATCTTTTATCATGACTGCTCGTACAATATGATGAAATTTACTTTTCAATTGATATTCCTCCTAGTTATTTAATGTATAGTTTCTCAAAATAGTCATTTAGTATTGGTATAATATAAATCATAGGTGTTTCATACGGATGAATATCTTTAATAACTTCAAGAGCATCTTTTACAAGTTCTCGTTTACACTTTATTTCAACTTTACATTCTTGTCCTTCGCATATTTGACCAATTTCTCCATTAAAAGGAGATGCCTCTTCTAAAGGTCTCCAATATCCTTTCACTGAACTATAGGAAAGACAATGGTCATATTCGCCCGTTTTACATGCTCCAATTTTATTTAATTCATCCCTTAATGTTTCAATATATTCTTCAGGAATGAACACTTCAATTTTCACTTCAGTAAATTGCATATTTCATTTCACACCTTTACTTCCTAATAGTTAAACAAATAAACGATATACTTGCTCACCATCATACTCCTGTCCTAATGATATGAAACCATATCGTTCATATAATTTCTTTGCAGAGATATTATCTTTATGTACGGTTAATCTAATTTCTTTACATGCCTTAAACGTATTTTTTATTATATTAATACTTTCTTGTAATGCTGCTTTTCCATAACCATTACCTTGTTGCGATTGATCAATAATAAATCCGTTAATCCAATACATATCCGATGTCTCTATTACAACAGCATGCATAACAAAACCAACCATAAGGTCACCATCGTATATAGCGAATGGTATGTACTCTACATTGTCACCATCTGGTTTTATATATACTTTAGCAAGTGAAACTGCTACAGCGGGGACAAATTTTCTTTGATCTTCTTTAACTTGTAACTTTAATGCATCTTCCCAATTGTCTCTCGTAACAACCTTTAACTGGACATTCAATATTGTAAGCTCCTTTATCTAGAGGATGTATTTTTATATTCAACGCATTGAAATAATTCCCTTTTTCGACAGCAACTTATAACATAATTTTTATAAAATCTTGAATGAATTTTTCTGCATCTATTTCTAAAGCTATACGGGCTCCTTCAGATTTAGAGTTAGGGCGAAAATCAGCAAATGTTTGTCCTTTCGTATCTCCGTATGTATCTACATTTACTGTACGATGCACAAATTCAAAAAAACTTGGATTTACTAATCCACTTATTGCAACCACATCATGTAGCAAAGGCCCTTCCATAGATGGATTAAGTTTTTGGTATGCGGATAGATAGTAATCATACATTGGTTTCATTATCATATGAAATGGATTCTTTGTATTAGCTTGAATATAGTTAAATACATTTGGTGTTAACACAGCTTTGTTTGTTACATTTAAAGGGAATATGAATAAATTCTTTGCTTGATGGAAAACAATTTTACTTGCTATCGGATCTCCATACACGTTTGCCTCTGCTAATGGCGTAACGTTTCCTACTTCTAAAAAAACACCACCCATGAAATAGATTCCTTTTACATTTAGCATTAAATCATTCCATAAATTAAAAGCAATTGCTAACGAGGTAGATCTTCCTACATCAACAATCGTTAAATCTTTTCCGTACTTTATAAGAATCGCAGCAATACTGCCGAAATTATATATTGGAATAGATAATATATTTCCTGGAACATGGATGGGCCCTAATCCTTCTGCTCCGTGAATTTCAGGATAGTACGTAGTGATTTCTTCTGTCAGTGGTTTTGTTGCACCACTAATGACAGGAATGTCTTGTCTATTTGCTAACTGTAAAATATACGCTGCATTATGTGCAGCATGTATATGCTCAACATTTCCGTATCCAGTTACAATACCTACAATTTCAATTTCGGGATGCAGTAAACCATACATAATGGCAAATGAGTCATCAATACCTGGGTCTCCGAAAAATAATACTTTTTCCAAGAAATACTCTCCCTTCATAAAAACATAGAGTCATCAATAACTATGTATATGAAAAAAGCAAGTATATCTATGCGAATTTTAGAATGGATAATGTTTTACAAAACATTAAAAAGGAACTAGCGAATGCTAATTCCTTTCTTCAGTAACCATTCTCAAATTTAATTAATTATCGTATCCTTCATAAATTGCATCATTTATTAGATTTTGTGTTTTTTTATCATCAGGTACAGGCTTCCACCAATTTCCTGTAATAAATAACATAGTTAATAAATTATAACTATCACTAAAATAACTTTCTCTCTTATTCTTCATCCAATCCCAACCGCTATTTACCCACTTTTGATTATTGCTACTCGTTATACTTGCAGCAATAAACGGTGAAACAAATACAGCAGTTGGATAACTACCAATATTGGATCCATTTAATTGATAACCATCCACAATTTTAGAAGGATTTCCATTCGTTTTATTTTGAATCCATGAAGAGACTTTATCAGAAATGACTTTACTTCGCTTCTCGCCGTACATCGCATAGTCCATTACAATTCTTAAAGGTACTCGACTAGCATTATAATAATATGCATTTGTATATTCTGACTCATCTAAGAAGTCTTTAGGTGCAGGTTGTGGTGGGTTTTTTACAACAAAATCTGAAATAAGTCCTGTATTTGAAGAGTACTTATTACTAAATTGCGTATAAACATCGTACAAATTATTAATAACAGTAAGCCAAGTTTTATCACCTGTAAATTCATAAAATGCTCTAAGATGTGACATCATCCAATCAGATGGTCTCGTATCAAGTGAACTTTTAGAATCCCAATCTCCTAAATTTAGTCGGTTATTATTTGTAACATTACTAGCTTTAATACCTTTTGTAATCATGTCTTGTGCTTCTTTCAAATAATTAACTGTTCCATTAGATCCCCACTGCTTATGAGCAAGAAGAAGCGAATACGCAATATCTAAATCTCCATCAGTAGCAGAATCAAAATGACCTTGTGCTTTTTTACTATCTGCGACAACCCATCCCATTAAATTAGGATTTTGAGAGCTTTTAAAAGTTCTTGCTGTTTTAAATAAACCGTCATAGATTTTTTGAGCATTCGAATCATAACCAGCCATTAATACTGTAATTATCATCCCATACCCTTGACCTTCTGAAGTTCCAAGTGGCTTAAACCCATCCGCATCACCTGTAATCTCTCCTTTTACGTAATAACCACCAGGTAAAGAAGATAAATCATTTTTCAAATATTTCTTTTTCCAATTATCGTAGTAACTTCTTACAGAAGCATTTAAACTTTCCTGTGTAACATGATTCGGTTTTATAACACCTGCATAATTAACTTGCTGGGGAAATGGTTTCATTTCCTTTGCAGCAGCTACTTGTTGATTAACTACGGGAATAGAATTTTGTATTGAATTGTCCGTTACACTTGCTGCGGAACTAGAATTAGAAAAACTAGCTATTCCGATTCCTACAATAGAAATACATGTGAAAATATTTCTTTTTCCATTCATTATGTTGTCAGCTCCTTTTAAAATGCTTACTACATAAAATGTAACATACAATATTTAACTGAAATACAAAATATTATATTTATCAACATAAGAAAGAAACTATATGAAAAAGTATCATAAGATCATTATTGAATTACATTATACGGATTGATTATTTGCTAAATTCCTATATTTTTCTTTTCTTAATACTGGTATATGAGCAATCACAATTCCAAGTATAGTAATTCCTCCGCCAATTATCGAAACTAAAGTTGGCACTTCTCCTAACCATATCCAAGCAATGAAACACGCAGTTATTGGCGTTAAATATAGAGAACTTGTTGCTTCAGAAGCACCAGCACGAGATATAATATAGGCCAATGCAATATACGGGAGTACTGTTGGAAAGACACCTAAATATATAACGCTCAAGTTAACTTCAAGAGGAGCTGCTAGTATTTCTTGATAAACTCCGGGTAAGAAAATAAGCATACATACAGTACTAGACAAAATTGTATATATGGTAAATGGTAAGAAGCCGTATTTTTTTAAGTAAGATGTTTGGAAAACGAAAAATAGACTTTCTGAAATCGCCGCTAATAATATAAATAATCCCCCGCTATTCAATTGAATAGCATCGCCCTGGCTAAATGAAATTAAGGCAATTCCTGCAAAACTAATTACACCACCAAGCCAACCATTTAATTTCATTTTGTCATTCAAAAAAACAGAAGCAAGAATTGCCGTCACTATTGGGGTGACTGAAATAATTAAACTTGCAGATCCAGCATTTACTGTTTTTTCGCCGTAATTTAATGCGATGTGATAAATAGTAAACCCTAAAGCACCAAATATAAAAATTGCTGGGATATCCTTTAAATCCGGTAGTCGTAGTTTGTATATAAATGAAAATAACAAAAGTATAAATGAGGCGATTAATAAGCGTAGTAAAGTAAGGTGTTCAGGCGTATAAGATTCAAGCCCCAGACGAATTGCTGGAAAAGCAGTTCCCCATATAAGAATTGTAAAAGCATGAGCACATATAATGCGTAAATCCCATTTTTTATTATGCATGTTTTCTCTCCCTCCTTAATAAACCAACCATTTTTAAATTACCAATTATTTCTTTTCATCATATTTAATAGTTGATACAATGTCTTCAACCAGTTATTTATCGGAAAAACCAACCACTTTGAATCTTTTAAATTAACGAAGGAGTTTTTTATATGACAACCGATAAAAAAGTGCCCAAATATCGGCAGATAATAGACTATATGAAAGAAAAAATTGAAAACGGAGAATGGCCAATTGGAAGTAAAATCCCTAGTCAGCGGCAGTTAGCACAATTATTTCATGTAAATCGAAGTACTGTAATAAATGCGCTAGATGAACTTATGGCAGATGGTTTAATTCAAGGACAAATCGGAGCAGGAACAATTGTAACAAATAATACATGGTCATTATTAGCAACTAATCCCCCGCCCGATTGGAGTGAATATGTAAAGGCCGGTATTCATAAACCAAGTAAGTTAATGGTGCGAGAAATAAATGAAGCAGAAGCAAATAAAACGCTTATCCATCTTAGTAAAGGTGAACTTGCACCTCATCTTTTCCCGCTCGAAACTATGCAATCTATAATAAAAAACGTCAGTGAGGAATTAGATTATTTCGGATACGAAGAACAAAAAGGTTTTTATCCGTTACGTGAAGCAATAAGCAAATATGTAAAATCATTTGGAATACATGCATCACCGGATTCTATATTAATAGTCTCTGGTGCACTCCAAGCATTACAATTAATATCGATTGGTCTTTTACATAGAAAATCAACTGTTTTACTTGAACAACCTTCTTACTTATATTCACTTCATGTTTTTCAATCAGAAAATATAAATTTATCCGGTATATCAATGGATCATCACGGTATTTTACCTAACGACTTATTAAAACGAATTAAATATAGTCAAAAGAATAATATTTTATATTCAATCCCTTGTTTTCAAAATCCAACGGGGATATTGATGTCCAAAGAGCGAAGAAAAGAAATATTAAAAATATGTGAAAAAGAGCAATTGCCTATCATCGAGGATGATATTTACCGAGAGTTATGGCTTGATGAATCACCTCCAGCTCCTTTAAAGTCGATGGATAAACATGGACATGTATTATATATTGGTAGTCTCTCTAAAACACTTAGCCCAGGACTTAGAATTGGATGGATAATCGGACCAGAACCTGTTATTGATAGATTGTCAGATATAAAAATGCAAACAGACTATGGATCCAGCTCTTTATCTCAAAGAGTAGCTGCTGAATGGATAAATGAAGGTTTTTATGAAGAACATGTAGCAAACGTAAGAAAGCACCTGAAAGAACGAAGACAAATAATGATACGAGCTTTAAATAAATATTGTGCAGATATTGCATCATGGGATATTCCTAGTGGTGGATTTTTTATATGGCTAAAGGTTGTACATAACATTCCGATGAAAAAACTATTTTCAGAGGCACTATCAAAAGGAATTCTTTTAAATCCGGGACGTATTTATGAAGAAGAATCAGATCAGTACATTCGTTTATCATATGGATATGCTACTCCAGAACAAATGACTAACGGAATTAAATTGCTCAGTGAATTAATTCGGAAGTTAACGGCATAAAAAAAATCCTCTTTTGTTTTTGGAGGATTTTTTTATGTATCTTATTTACCACAATTTCATTTCCTGCCCTAATAAAATAAGTTCTTCATAAGGATCTCCGTCAATATTTAATACTTGAGCAAAAGCAGGTTCTGTTTTTAAACCTTGTTCCTTTAAGCGAATAACTTCTTCCCTTATATGGGGATGCTGCATTAATAGCATGTGTTCCACTATCATGTGTCTATATGCATTTTGATTACGCACTGGCTTCGGTTGAGCAAATAATTCAAATTCAAAACCTTCGAATTCAAAATTCACCTTTATCGATTCAGTACCTTTAATTTTTTTCTTTTTTATGTTGAACCCTCCATAAGAACCATATAAAGATCTCATTTCCTGCTCAAAAACATCAAAGTTATATACTTCCATTACAATATCTAAGTCAGATTGAGGAGTATCAATTCTTATAGGGATTGTCCCGCAAAGAACGGGATTATATAAAGCTAAATCCTCCATTATGTTTAGGCTATTCAAAACATCATATATTTTTTGTTGTTTCTCATTGCCCGATTGTAAATATGTAATAGATGTAAACATAGAAGTCTCTCCTTCATTTAACATAATAATCATCTCACTAAATATTTAAATCATTGGGTTTTGTTCTAGGAGTACCTTTATTTCAATATATTAAGCCGAACTAACTATATTTTTCAACTTTTCTCCTATACTGCAATACTATAAAAATAAAAAAGGAGGAATTATTATGAGCATTTTTAACATTCTTTTAACCATACACATCCTATTTGGAACAATATGCTTAATCACTGGTATTGTAGCGATGGTTGCCCAAAAGAAGAAAGGAAAACATACCGAATGGGGCGAAATATATCATGCATCCTATGTTGTCATTACCCTTACGGCAATAATATTATCCATTATCAACTGGGATAAAATCGCATATTTATTTTATGTAGCAATCTTCTCTTATTCATTTGCGATTTATGGATACCTTGCACGAAAAAAACGTTGGAAAAATTGGCTCCATCACCACATTAGAGGTATGCTAGGTTCTTATATTGGTGCAGTCACCGCACTTTTAGTAAATATCGGCATCCATATTCCCATTTTAAATTTACTTCCGCCAATATGGTTTTGGTTTTTACCCACCTTAATTGGTATCCCCCTCGTAGCCAGTGTATCAAAAAAATATAAAAAGCGTAGTTGAAATTAATTACATTTTGATTACTTTCTGATTATTAGAATGAAAAATTATACTCTATGTATTACAAATAATATTATAAATGCTCGTCCTATGAATATTTAAAATAAAATGCCGCCCAACAGGACGGCTCTTATTTTTACTTTACAAACGTAACATATTCACCAGAAACCCATTGATTTCCACCAACATTATACCAACCATCTTTATATCCAAATGATTGATATTTTTCACCTTGATACACGTTTTTCACAATGCCGTAATTTGTTCCTGGGCCGGTACGAACACGCAATACATCAGCGATTATAGTAACTACACCAACACCCTCGTTTGATGATTGTGAAGGTGTTGGTACATTTCCTCCCGTATAACGAATATATGATGGATCGTTATAAATCCACTGATCGCCACCGAGATTTAACCAACCATTTGATTGTCCAAATACTTTGTAGGACTCTCCTTTCCCTAATTGACGAATAACGCCATATCCAGTACCAGGTCCTTTTCGTAAATTTACATTACTACCGTTAATATAAGCAATCCCTACACTATCATTCGACGGGGGAGGAGTCACTACGTTTTGAGCACCTTTTCCAAAAGTATCCGTTCCATATCCTTTGTAGTTATATTGCAAATGCGGGCTATCCACAAATCCTTTCCAGTCGCCGCCCCATTCAAAGCCAATTTGTTTAGCATAACGAATTGCTGATGCCCACGGTTCTTTATTATAGCCATTCCAATCTTCTGTACCATTCGACTGGATTGGAACAAAATCTAATGCCTGTCCTACTAAGTGATATGAGCGCATCGTTTGTGATGCTCCTTTACGAACATATTCACGTTGTTGCTCGACCGTACGGATTGTTTCATAAATTAATACTTCAATTCCATTGTCGATACAGTACTGATACCACTTAAAAGCTGCAGCTTTCGTATTATCCGCTAATTTATTCAGATTACTTACATTTCTATTGTGGTATTTCAATATGCAACATCTCCTTTTCTATTATCCTATGCAAAACTCGTCTCACGGGTTGTACATATACCTAGAACGATACGAAGTACAAATACATAGGAAGCCAATTCAGCTAAAAAGGTTTTCACTTCTAGCTTCAAACTTTGTAAGTTGAAATCGAAGCAATAAAAAAACCACAACCTAAGTCTTCAAGTTGCGGTTTTTGGTATTTTCTTTTTATATGCAACATGCCACCTTGCATTATTAATCCTAATATATAGGTTGTGTAAATTTTCCCTTTATGAATAACACTTCTTATTCATGACTTTTCAAATCCAATATTGAATGTAAACGATCCGGATAATTAGTAAACATCCCGTCGACTCCCCATGAAAGTAACTTTTTCATATCTTTTTCATTATCTACTGTAAATGGATGAACTTCTAATCCGTTTTTCTTTATTTTATTTACATAATCTGAATCAATATATTTGTAATTCATACCAAGACCTATGCAGTACGTTTTATACTTTTCTATCTCTAATTCTGTTAATTGAACTGCTTTTTTATTAGGTAATAATTGTACTAAAGATATATTACTATTTAAGCTATGAATCTTTTGCAGACTTTCTTCACTAAACGATTGAATAATAACTTTATCCTGTATTTCATAGTGATTAATAATTTCTAATGATTTTTCTTCCATTCCTGGATATTCATTAGGTGATTTTGTTTCAATATAATAGTTTGCGTTATGCCCAAACGTTTCAATAATTTCTGTTAATGTTGGGACTTTAGCATTTTCAAATTCTTTCTTTGCTAAGTTCGGATATTTTTCGTTGAAAAAAGAATCTGCATTTAGTTGCTTTATTTCTTCTAATGTATGCTCTTTCACTAGCCCAGTACCATTTGTTGTACGGTTTAAGGTTTCGTCATGCATTGCCACTAAATGCCCATCTTTTGTCATTTGGAGATCAATTTCTATATAATCTCCATTCATTTTTTGTCCTAATTTATATGCTGCTATTGTATGTTCAGGCGCATATGCAGAAGCACCTCTATGTGCGATATTTTTTATATGATTTGATTGATTAATAGCTTTAGTATACTTATGTTCATTTATTTTCTGAAAAACAAAGATACTTATTACTATAAATGCACAAATTATTGTAACGAGATATATCTTTTTCATAACGATTTATAAGCTCCTATATAAAGACGATTTAACTTGAATGATTTACTCAATTAAATGTCGATTTTCCAATACAGTCATTTTGCCGATAGCTTGAAATCCCGATTTTTTATAAATATTGATTCCATCGGGTGAAGCTTGTAATACACAATACGTATTTTTAAATTTATGTGCTTCTTGCAGCAGGAAATTGAACATAGCAGATCCGAACCCTCGTCCTCTCATTCCTTCTTTCGTTGCTATGTCATAAATACCAATACTATCTTTTGAACATATCAATGAACCAACAGTTACGACTTCACCTTCATATAACCCTAAAAATAATTTCAGATTCTCACTGTTACATATATCAAGATTAGAAATTTGATTATAGAATGCTTGTACATGTATACCTTCTTCTGATGTACCGAATAGATCAGCTAACGTTTCTCCAAATTTATTTATTTGTCCAGGTGAAGATGCTTGTTGAATAGTAAAACTTACTGGCATGTTTATTGTTGGGGAAATTGTTTTTAAGTCTGCTACCATCGCAATATTCTGTTCTACTTCTTTTAAACCGATTTTAATTAACTCACTTTTTATATCCCGCTCTTGCTCCTCATCCCATAACCAAACACTCATTGGAAAATTTCTTTGATAATAGTATTCTACCTCTTTATATAATTTCTCGATCCCTTCCGTTAAATTATTGTTTAGTAGAGTGATGATATTAAATGTATCGGCAGGTAATCCACAATCAACAGCAATATAATCTTTCGTTTTTTTTATACTCATTCCGGGCACAAATTGTGCAACATATGAAGTTTTAAATGCAAAGTTTTCTAGTAGTAGTTGTTTATAATTCATCAATAGTTCTCCTTTTCATAAAAAGTAACACTCGAATTTTTCTATATTAAATATAACATATTAGAAATTTACCATTTTCTATAAAAAGTATCTCTTTAAATTGTGCTCTATAGTTTAAAATAATTAAAAATGATATAACGTTGTCGGAATGAAAAAAGTGGTATATAATAAATATTAACATTACTAGTAATTATTTTAGGTATTCCTAGAATAAAGGAGCGATACATATGAAAATTACTATTTATTTCGGAAGTCATGAAGATCAAGATGTTCGTACTATGGACTGTCATTTAGATGTAGAAGATACAGAAGAGATTGTTTCTGTATCATAATATAAATAGTTAGGGTAAACCCTATCCCTTACAGCGTTTAAGGCACCTTTTATAAGGTGTCTTTTTTGTTATATTTTCATCAAAAACCCTTTACTTTATAGCGTTTTAATAGTAAAATGTAAATATACGAACAAACGTTCTTTTTATTTTAAACGTACATGAAGGGATGATTTTAACAATGGCTCCATTAAAGCGCAGAGGAAGAAAAAAGCAAGCACCTATTATTTCAAATACAGGCTTTATCGGCTCTGTCTTTATTGATACATTGGAGTTACAAAAGAAATCCTATTATTTCGCTCGTAAAAAACTTCAAATTGTTCATCACGTACTAGATGGTCTCTCTGGAGCAACAAGTGCTTTATTTAAAGAACATAACATTTCAGCATACATGTCATGTGTGTATTTACATAAACAAAAGAAAATTGGTTTTGTTCTTTCAACGAAACCATTTGAACAAAGTGATGGCGTTGCTTATTTTGTAAATTATTTAATCGAAAAGAATTTTTATGGCGGCCATGATGAAGATGTAGAATATCAAGAAGTATTTAATACAGGTTTTATCGGTGTAGTATTCGCTGATTTATCTAGTATAGATCGCTTTAATTTCGAGTTTGAAATGGGTATGCTAACGAAATTAATGAAAGATATGATTATTCCGGTTAAAGAACTCTTTTTACGCCATAATGTACCGGCTTACATCTCCACTTCTCACTTAGAAGAACAAAACAAATTAGGTTTCGTTCTCTCTGTAAAGCCATATGACGAACGCGCTGAAGCAGATTTATATTTTGAAGCATATTTAAAAGAACGCGGATTATTTATTGGTGATGAAGAAGATGATATTGATAAGATTGTCATTAGAAAAACCGCTGAATTACGATAGAAAAGCGCAGGATGCTGATCCTGCGCTTTTTATAATTTATGAAACTGATTTACCAAATAAACGGTATTAATTTTTTTGTTTTCTGTTTATAGACTGTAAATTGTTCTTCATACTTTTTCTGTAAGTAACCATCAGATTTTGGAATATATTCAAAAACGAATACAAAGAACAGGCCTAGAGGTATAAATAAACTATAAATATTGCTAGCGATAAATGCTAAACCTAACACCCAAAGGCAATCCCCCAGATAATTAATATGAATCGCATATTTAAATAAACCACCTGTATATAGCTTACCTTGATTTACAGGATTGTCTTTAAAGGATTTTCTAAGTAGCTCTGAAACTGTGTTTAACATACTTCCTCCTAAAAACAATATCCAACCTATTGTAAGTAATATTAAATTAGGATCCTGATTACTAGTAATCATTAAGATTGGAAAACCTAAATAATAAATTCCAAAAGCAATACTGTTCATAATGGCTTCTTGCCATGAAATCCCTCTAGACAACCATATAAACATCATAGCCGTTAATCGTAAAGCGGTGATAATTAAAGCTATAAACAGCCCTATTGAAATGCCTGGTTTGAAATAAGTAATGAAAAGTAAGTAATACGCAATGATTAGATAGATAATCTCAGTAACTAAAATTAATATTTTTTCTTTTATTGTTGGCCGGTTTATACCATACATTGTGATACGCTCCTTCCTTTATTCATTTTATAGGAAAATAAACTTCTATGATATTATTCTCCTCCTGTGTGCTATAAGGATTCGTTTTATAAACTTCAAACGGAGCTCCATTCAGTTTATAGTTATTTTCTTCAATCCAAACGTGTAGCTTTGTATGAATAAAAGGTAATTCTTCGTAAGAACCAATAAGCGTAGCCATTGCGCAAAGACCGGGATTAAACACTTTTGTTTTATTTGTGGCTTCTGCAAGGGGAATCGCAATTTCCACATCATAATTTTCAGGTACATATTCTGAACTATGGAAAATAGCAAGTGGTTTTGCAATAGGTAATAAATTTTCAAATGAAATTTTACTAAACAACTCATTAAAGTGTGTTAGGAAATCAACGGTATTAATTTGTTTTCGCTGAGATGATATATTATAGGTTAAGTGATTTACAAGATTAATCTCAATATGATTTAAGTAACCTATGATACTTTCCTCTTCATCTAATTGTTGAATATCACGCTTTAATTTTTTTAATAAAGAAGAATAATATGTTATCTGCTGTATTAGATTTTCTTGTTTGGTTTTCATTTTAGAGTTAAGCAATTCAGTTTTCTCCCGATTTTCTAAAATATCCTTAATTTCTTCCAGCGAAAATAAATAAGTTTTTAATCGTGTAATCAATAAAGCTATTTCTAATTGGAAAATATCATAGTAGCGATATCCATTCTTAGGGTCTATGAAAGCTGGTTTTAAAAGCCCAATTTCATCATAATAGCGCAGCGTCTTCATTGTAAGATGAGATATTTTTGAAAACTCTCCAATTGAAAGCATAACACTCACCTCCTGTAATTAATTATTTTAAATATACTGCTTCCTGTAAGGGGAAGGTCAATCAACAAAGTTAAATTTTCTTATTGTATTTAGAACGATATTCATCCCCCTCAACCTACAATTTTAAAGTAGTCTCCAAAACGAATATGTAATCTTTTCAAAATTGTTCATGGGAAATCAGCCGATTTTTTCATTTTATAGTATTTGCATTTCTTATCTTGAAAAATGTAGCAGTATCCATTATATAAATAATCTAAGATCTACTAAGCGCTATAATCTTTCGAATGAACTTCTAATATGAAACAATTCGATGAAACTTTAATTACTATTAAATATAAGATTCCCCCTACAATTGTAATCATGTAGGCTGGAATATAATTTAATAATAGACCGGATAGCGCCATTGCTATAGGAAGCATCATTTTACTTATACTTAATCCAATGCTGAGAACCCTCCCTCTATATTCATCAGGAATCTCTTTTTGCATGAAATAAGCTATAGGTATATCAATAAGCACTATAATTAGTCCTAAAAAAAACATAACAACACAATAGGTAATAACGTATACAAAATCATTTACCTCAAAACTTTTGAATAAAACTGGAATTCCTGAAATAATCATAAAAACCGCCAACATAAAGCTTAACTTTTTCAAAAGATAAGCGTAAGAAAAACGATTGGTTATCTTTTTTACTAAAATCGCACCAATTATCATGCCTACTGGAAAAGTCCCTTGAATCATACCAAATTGTTTAGAACCAAGATCGAGAACTGTATTAATAATGTATGGCAATGGAACAGTTACAGCAAACCCTAAGAAGAAATTAAGTGAAATTAAAATACTGAACGTATTTTTTAAGCTTTTCCGCTCCATTAAGTAAGAGTATCCCTCCTTTATATCTTCAATAAAATTAATTTTTCTAATTGAACATTCCTCATTTATGTTTTGCTCAAACAATTTAAAGTTAATAAATAATATGGAAATAGCCGAAAGGATAAATGAAATACCGTTTATAATTATAAAAATTTTAATATCAAAGACTGCAAAAACAATACCACCTAACATAGGACCTAGAATTAAAGATATAGAATCGATAATTTTACTTATAGAGTTAATACTCATTAGCCTCTCTTTGGAGACGATATTTGGTTTTGCAGCTTCTAATCCTATTCCAAAAAATGTTGTAAATATCGTTATAAGAAAGGTAGTAGCATAAATGGTGAATAAGTCTAATCCATAATTACTGCTAAATATATAAACAGTAATTAATAAGCTTCCACTTAGTAAATCCATACAAATGACCAATTTCTTTTTATCAACTTTATCTGCAATTACACCAGCAAATGGATTCATAACAATCATCGGAATAGTTCCTAAAATAAGCGTAATGGCAAAATTTAATGCTGATCCGGTTATATGTAAAACATATAATCCTAATGCAAAACTATAAATAGAGCTACCAAATATTGATACTGTTTTCCCGAATGAATAGAGACACATATTTCTTAGTTCTTGGTTTCTTTTTTTATTTTCTATATGTAATCGTAAACTTCCCATCACTTTTCCCCCTACCTAACTTTGTGTTACGTACATTGTAAGTTCTTGGGTCAACCCAATAGCAATATGTACTATTTGAAAAGTTTTAAGGGGAAATAAATAAAAGATGGGGTTAACCCCATCTTTTTCAGAAAAATGAATATGTATAAATTTCTTCTCCTTGAACAAAGAAATCCTCGTACCTTCCCCCTCGTATCAAATAATTTGAAGTACTTTCATCAATAGATTGAAACTGTAAATTTTCGATTTCTTTTGTTACTTTTGCAGATGTAAAATTCTCTCTGAGTCTAGGTGCAATTTGGCTATTTATGCTGAATTTATTAAATAAAATAAATGAACTTAATAAATAACAATTGTGTTTAAAAAGGGAATTTAATTCACACAATAAGAACTCCTCATATTCAAAACTATAATTACTTGTACCTGATTGATCGATTACAATATCAACAGAATTATTCTGAATAGGTATGTTTAGAAAGTCGGCACAGATAAATACAATATTTCTTTTCACATTTCTTCTCTCAATTACATCTTTTAAAAGTAAAAGTTTATTCAAATCTCGATCAACAGCAATATATAAACACTCTTCCGGTAGTTCTTCATAAATATTTCGTAAAAAGAACCCAATACCAGACCCTAAATCAAGTAGTATTTTTTCATTTAAATCTAATTGCATTAGTTTCTTTTTCGCCCATTCTCCTCCTCTTTGAACATTTTCCAAAAAAGCAGTATCCGTTTCATGGATATAATCTGAAATAGAATCTTCAAGTGATTTCCTCTTATACACCTCAAATAATTTTCCAGCTGTTAAAACTCCGGAAGTAATCGCGTATTCTTCACCACAATTACAAATTAATTTCCCCTCAACAATTTGATTTTTATTAATAATGCCATCTTCAAGAATTAAATTTCCGTTACACTTAACACATTTAAATAAATGAAGTACTTTTAAATCTACCCCTAAAATTGAACTCGAAATTTCAGTTTCTATAGATAAATTATTTAACGTTTTCTTTAATTTATCTTTTCGTTCCTTTAAGGTTTTTATCTCTTGTTCAATCTTTTCATATTTTACTTTAAATAAAGATTGATAAAAAATATCCTTTTCATAGTCTAAGGATTTCCCTAAATTTTTATAAAGAAACAGTTCTTTAATTTCATTCAAGCTAAACCCTATCCATTTGTACTCTAATATAAGTTCTATATCCTTTTGACAATACTCGTCAAAAAAATAGTGACTTCCTTTTTTCTCAGGAATAACGAGTCCGAGATCCATATAATGTCTAATCGTATCTACACTTACATTATTTACTTCTGCAAACTTACTGATTTTCATCCTAATCACTACCATTTATATATTTGTTTATACATACTTCTTTATTATTTTAAAAAATCCTTTCATCTCCCTATATAAAATTGTTTATATTATGAAAAAGATGTAATTAATTTTAGAGTTCCGCCATATATCCATCAAGCTAAGCTTATTTAAGTTTAGCTACTCTTTTTAATCTTGAATTTTAAAAAAGAGTAGCAGGTAGTACGGTTATGTCTATATATCTAAAAAACTTAAAATTAAACTATGAGTTCATGGATAAATTAAAAACTGCGGCGTAAGTACTACAGTTTCTTCCTTCTTCATTGAGTTGAAATATGTAAAGTTACGTACTTTAACTGTAGCGGACTTGTACTACGCGTTCATATTAATTTTATAGACGTTTAAGGATTTTGTTTTATGGTAAGTATTTTTGCTGTGAAATCAGGATTGTAAATATAGATGAACGTGATTCAAATCAAAAAAAGGTACTCCTAGAAGTACCTTTTTTACTATTCTATATGTGCGAACGCTTTCAAGATTATTGGATATAAATTGATGTACGCATTGTATTAAATGGTGAATTTATAGATGTCTTTTGGTACTCAAACGTTCCTTGTTGGTGTCCAGAAGCATCCCATTTATAATACCAGCCAACGATTGGTCTTCCGCCAATTATAGTGGAATCAATACTTTTTACATTAGAACCATTCATTTTAGCAAATGGGTTTTGGCCATAGCCCATTTCTTTCGTTGTAATATATAAATATTTTCCCCCGTGGTTACGCGATGTGCTGAAGCTGTTCTGATTAATTGTTTCTACCCCGCCTAGCTCAGACTCTACTTGTACGACGTTTAGTGAAGTAAGTGGTGCTGCTGGTCCAGCTGAAGCTTCTGTTGCCATTCCTAATCCGACGAACGCTGTAATTGCTAACGATGAAATCCCTAGTGCTGCTTTTTTAAACATAAAAAACATCCCCTTCCATCTATTGTTTTCTCTTTCATTTTCAATATAATCCTAATAACCTTATATATAAATAGATTGTAGCTGTATAAACATTAGTGCGAATATTCTATTATATATTTCTGCAATTTATTATTTTCATTATTAACTAGCGTATACCGAATTTAAACCATATGAACCATTGTCGCTATTTTTTTGGTTCATAAACAGATGCCTATATTTCTTGTTACTGTATAATAATGTTACATCAAACTGATGTCAGTACACATAGAAACAATAAAAGAGAGCATATTTTAAAAGATTTATTAAAACAAGCTCTCTTTTTATTAATTTGAATGAATCTTTCAGTAAAAAAGTACATTGATTTGTATCCTTTATGTAACAGAAATAATCGTTTTAAAAATCTTGTTTTTATGCTTTTTCCTATTATTCTTAAAGATAATTTATTGAATATTTTTATTGTATTCTAATTGATTTTGAATTCCTGATCTATCAATTTGAATCCAATACTCTGAAATTTTCCCGTTTTCTATTCTATACACTGCACTTGCTATTTGAATTATAGGGAGACCTGTAGGTTCATACCCATCTATTTCTCCTATGTGTGTACCTACTTGTTTCCAGCGTACATATACTTTACTATCTTGTACTAATAATTCTTGAATTTCTAAAGAGAAATTCCCATATACTTCAACCATCTCTCTTACATGCTCAGCGTAATCTTTTGGCGATCTATATACTGTTTGTTCCTCTTCAGATATAACTTGATGTGCCAATACTTTATCTGCCATATATCGATTTGAAAAATCCGGATTACTCCCTGAACGCACTTCTTTAAAGAAATTTCTGATAATTATTTCTGGTTTCATTAAACATCCCCCTTAAAAATAAATCCAATACTAATAACCCCTGAATGTATCGGATAAGTGTTATATTTTCATTCTCACTCTTTCTCAATAAGTATGTCAAGTTTGAAGTGTTGACATTAAAAATTGTAAATTTGCATAGGGTTAGCTGAGCAATGGTTTAAAAATGCAATATTACTAAGTTCGATGGAGATATGTCGAGATCCCATTTTGTTTTAATTAAATAAAAAACCCGTGAATAATTCACGGGTTTTACTTTAATAACTAATTGCTATTGTACCTTCACCTGCATGAACCGCAAATGAAATTGGTAATGGATATAATTTGAAATCCATTTCAGGGAATGCTTGTCTAATATCTGCAATCCATTCTTCGGCTCCATCTTTATCATTAGCATGGAACATATGAAGTACTTTTGGTAATTCTTTTTCAAGTTCATTTTTAATATATTCTCGACATTTTTGGATTTTACGAACTTTCTTTTCAAGTAAAAGCTCTCCACCTTTTACTTCTAATATTAAGTTAACACTTAATAAACTTCCAAGTAAAAATTGAATGCCCTTTACACGACCACTTGCATAAAGGCCTTTTAAACTTTTCGGGAATACGTGGAAAGGTCTTCTTTTTTCATCTACTAATGTTTTGTGTATATCTTGTAAAGTCATACCATCATTGTATAACGATTTCGCTTTTCTAATTAGTTCATCCATTGGATAACTTGTTGTTTCACTGTCTAATACCGTTAATGGAAAACCTGCCATTTCTGCAGCTAGCTTCATATTTTGATAGGTTCCACTTACTTTTCCGCTAATAGCAACTGCAAATCCTTCTTCATATTCTTCTTTGCATTTCGTAAATAACTCTACCATTTCCCCAATATTAGGTTGTGAAGTAGTGACTGTTTTACCTTCGTTTAACGCATTATAAACACGTTCACGTACACCTTCTTCACAATCTTTGTACGACATTCCATCAATAATAACTTCGATTGGGATAACAAAGTTATCTCCTTCTGTTTTTAAATTCGCAGTTGTACTATCAGTAATCCAAGCAACACGCTTCATGTTGTTCCTCCCTTAATTCAATTCCTCTTTTCTAATTTTTCTATATATTTATGTTATAAAAAGAGAATATCCCTGTAATAGTAACAGGACTTTATTGTTTTGGCTATAGTAGATGTATATAAAATGTGACTATTTCTTGTCTATTTCACAAATAAAAAAGAAAATCAAGGAATTTGCTCGATTTTCTTCTTATCATATACTATTTAAAAGTTTCATTATCTAAAATTACAACATAATCATTCGTTAATCTTCCAGCTTCTTTTGTATAACTAACAAGCCTTTGTATATTATCACAGCAAATTTTTGCTCCCCATACGAGTAACGGTACGCCAATAAAATCGATATGGAACCTTCTAGAAAACAGACCACCAAAAGTCATTGGTAAAGGTACAGTTGGTGATGTATTAGAAAAAATAATTTTTTCATGACTTTGATAATGTTTTTGCAAGATTTCTCCTAAATGCTTCATCGCAGGTACAACAACTTTTGATGCGCCACATCCAATCGTATATACAGGATGACCATGTTCATCAATTCCATGAAAAATAATTTTTCCCATATCTTCTGTTTTCAATTTATTAAAGTAATCTACATTCAAAATTTCTTCTTTCGTTAACTTACGATCCGTTGGTAATTTATTTAAATGATACGCTGCAGCAAGTGAAGTTGTATGAGTACCGCCGAAGTCTGTGTAAATGTATATCATATTATCATCCCTTGTTGTAAAAGTTCAATGTTAATTAGTATTACCGTTCTTAGCAATGTTAAACAAGGGATGAATGTATTTACGCTTTTTGTGTTAATTCATTATATTTTTTCCAAATATAATAACGTCTACTAATCACGGTGCCTAATGTAATACATAAAAAGGCGTTTGTTACAACCATTAATGTCTGGTGTGTACTACCAGAAAACATACTTTGTTTAATTATAATTTTTGCTCCTAAAATAATAAGAAGGATTATTGTACTTACCCAATTTCCTTTTCGTAGTACATGACCTGTTTCACTATCTACTCGAAATGTTAAAGCTCTTCCTCGTATAATTCCAAGACCTAAGCCGATTCCAAGCATTACAACAAACAGTAGTCCTTGCAGCAAAGTTATTTGTCCCATATGAATAATGGACTGGATTGTTACAAAGCACAACAAAGCCGGAATGAGACAAATACGGTTTATTTTCACTTTTCGTTCTTTACTTTGCATCAAAACAATAATAAGAACAACAAGTAAAATATCCATTTAGAATCCTCCTATAAACTTGTTTATCTTTAAAAATTATATTCTCCTCTTTTCATTCCATACTTGAAATACGATAGCTACTTTCAAGTGTAAGATGGAAAATGTGATTTCTCATCAGCCTTAAGCATTATTTATAAAAATAAAAAGACGTACTTTTTACTCGTACGCCTTTAATAACTCGTTTAAACTCCTATTTATCAACTAATTCCACACCTTTAGAATTAGTTTTACCCAACACTCGAATGTTAAATTTATTAATGGCTTTTAAAAAGATATTATAAATAGAATATCCAATAATAGAACCTATAACATTACAGATCACATCATCAATATCAGTAATACGTCCCACTCCACTAAATAAAGACTGAATTAATTGTAGCAATTCAATACTAACTGATATAGTAAATCCCAATAAAATAGTATTTTTGAACTTTTTATATTTATCCCATAAAATTGGTGCTAAAAATCCTAAAGGCATTAATAATAAAATATTCCCGCCTACATTTCTTACAATTAGACCAATCATAAATAGGGCATCCCCATCATAAGCACTACCAATTTGATTGATGTCTTTAATAATTGATGCAAATGGAATTATATTGACCGAGCGATTCAGATTTTCAATATTAGAAGGAAAACCGATTGGTAAAGGGAATAAAGTTACTGCAACAACCATACAAATGTAGACCACGAATAAAAAACTTATTATTTCTTTCCACCAAATCATATGTTTTTTATTTTTTGTACCAATTAATATTCCACGTACAATTAAATAACAAATAACCCCTAAAATAATAAACAAACTACCGTTGATCATATACAAATTGTTAACACATCCTTTCATATGAATTAATAATTTAAATTTACAATTATATAGTAATGTTTTTTAATTTAAAAATCCATATAAACATATGTAATTGTGCAGAATTACAAAAACCCCTTATTTAATAAATAAAGGGTTCCTCGTTAACTAAAATATTTTTCAGAACAGAAACAATCATAAACCCGTTTAAATTATTTTCGTATCTCTTCTTTTATATCCATATAATTAAAAAGCTCTTTCTATTTCTGTCATTAATTTTTCAGGTCCTGCCCCTTTATTCGATGGAATAACTAAAGTGATTCCTAATTCTGGATATATGGCCGAGCGAAAACTGACGCCTGGATCATATCCCATTACATGATATTTGAATACCTTGTTTTCTCGTGTTTCAATCCATATTCCATATCCGTAAGACTGTTTATCATTTACATGAATGTGGGGAGTTAAAAGTAACTTTGTATATTCCTTTCCTAAAATTTCATTATTAAATAGTGCCGCCCAAAATTTCAACATGTCTGGTGCAGTAACATATGCACCTCCATCAGCCCCTCCTTTTATTGGTATAGAGTAAGCGTTTGTTCTCCAATTTTGGTTGGTTTCGTCCTTTATATATCCTAGAGCTGTATGTCTTGGTAATTTATCTAACGAAAAATAGCCAGAATCATTCATGCCAATCGAATTAAAAATGTTTGTTTCTATATACTCCGTAAATTTAAGTCCCGTCTGTTCTTCTATTATTAATCCAAGTATGATAAAACCTGCGTTGTTGTAGTGAAACTTACTCCCAGGTGTAAACATCATATTACTGTTTTGGAATAATGGTAAAAAGTCTTTTAAGCTCTTTAATAGATACATAGGTGTTTGTTTCCAAAGATCCTCGAAGTTATCCATAATACTTTCATCAAAATAATCTGGTATACCAGAGCTATGCGTTAGTAGTTGATGTATTGTAATATCTTCATCGAAGTTTGGAAGTTTTATCTCTAGACAATCCTTTAATTTTGTATGAAAAGAAATAACACCTTTTTCAACAAGTTGACAGATGCCAATTGCAGTGAAAATTTTACATCCTGAAGCAATGCCAAATCTTGTTTGTATCGTATTGTTTATACATTCACTTTGGTTTGCGTAACCCATTGCTTTTTCATAGATTAAGTCTTTTTCTTTTTTTACTAAAACTACCCCAGAGAAATCTATTTTTTTTTGTATTTCTTTTACAATTTTATTAATTTCATCTTTTGTTTTTATCACGACAACCACCCTTGTCTTTCGGTATTGTTCTTTACCCTTATTAATTTTTCCATATAAAGGGGAAAGAACCCTTTTATTAAATACGATAAATTGTTAATGAGAACACAAAGTTCATTTCGAATGTATGCCGCTATTTGTGGGCAGTAGGACCCCCATCTCAAAATTCAGCGAAAGCAAAGAAGTTAAGTGGGGACCCTGCTGCCCGTAAAAGCCCGATTGGTGAGGGCTGATAATCAGTGGGGGATGCCCCCCTGATTAAAGTTTCACTTTATTGATTCAGTAGAATACAACTTAGATTGTGATGGGAATAAAGTAAACACACACAAGACGATAGTAATAAATAACATGATCAATGAACCTACAATAACTACAAGTTGTATAGAAATGAACTGAGTCGCAACACCAGATAATATTGTAATAAAGATTGTTACTAACGCAATAACAAGTCCATATATACTTCCGATCCGTCCCATTATATGAACGGGAACGTTATTTTGGTAAAACGTATAAAAGCCTGTATTTGCATATGCCATAGAGAAAGATAAAATAAAGAATCCAATAGCAGCTATTAAAAATATATTTGAAAAAGCATAAATTAAATAACCAATTGCGATGAATAATGATCCTATTCCAATTAGAAATGAAGGTGCTAATTTCTTTGACAAAATTGTATTTGTTATGGCACCTAAAATAAATCCTGCACCAGCTATACTAACTAGAAAACCATATTCACTATCTGTTAGTAGTAATACCTCTTTCGCAAACGATAGTTCAAGTGAATCAGTAGCAGTTGCTAATACGAACATACTTTGAAATAAGAAATACACACATACGACATACACATGTTTTCTACTAAAATTTATAACAGTGTTCCAATCTTTTTTTAATACTGTAAGAGATAATGTATTACTTGTTGTATCCGAAGCTTCTTTCTTATCAAGATTAGGTAAAAGTAATGTAATGAATCCTGATAAGAGAAATGCTATAGCATTCATATATATAGCAAACTCTGGTGTACCTGCAATTAATAATCCCCCCGCTACTGCTGGTCCAATTAATGATGCACCAGATCCTATTAAAGTACGTAATGAGTTGAAACGTTGTCTTTGCTCTACTGGAATTAATTTCGTCATATACGTCATAGCAGTTGGCTCATAAATTGCACTGGCCATACTTATAAAGAATACGAATACATAAACAATCCAAAGTGACGGAAGTAAAGGTAAAATAGCGATAAATAACGCACGATATATATCGAGGTGAATCATTAATTTCCGTTTATTTAAACGATCAATCATACTCCCAGACCAAGCGTTTGTAAATAAAGTGGCTAATGGTTTTATTACATATAAAGTAGCGACAGCTAAGGCTGAGCCACCCATATGATAGACAAGTACATTCAGTGCTATTAAGTAAATCCATGCCCCTAAATTCGCAATACCAACACCGGACAGTAGTAATAAAGGATATTTCCAATCTTTAAGAAAATTTTTCATTTTTGGCCCCCGCTTTCAAAATTGTTTTACAACAATAAAAAAATCCCACCCCCAAGACTTTTAATCTTAGGGACGAGATTTATCATCGCGGTGCCACCCTAGTTTGTTAATATGTCACCATACTAACCTTATCAGGTACTGCATTCTAATTCATGCTTATACCATAGCTCTATAACGGGAGCTCCCGTCACACCATCCCCTAATAATAGGTTCCGATGTGCTGCTCAGAGGCTTGGTTCAATAAAGAATTTTTACTCCTTTTCAGCTACATGGAGCTCTCTGTGAAAAATTCATTTTATTTACTCTTCTCTTCACTGCATTTATTTTTTCCATATTATCACATATACATTTAACTGTAAATAAACAATAATTAGATATTTAACAACGTGTCACTGTTAGTTCTTTTATTTATTATTTTTTCTGAAAATTACGGTGCGTGAAATTACTCGCAACTCTAAAGAAAGAGCTATTTGCATATAGCTCCTTCCAAATGCCTGGATTAATTCGTATTCGCCTCTGTTAACGGTTGTAACGGCGGTTCTAATTCTAGTTCTAGTGTATCTCCTTCTTGTAAATCTTGTCCTTTTTCAATACTTTGACTCGTTACATAACCCGTACCAGAAGTTTTCAAATCTAATTTCAAAAGTTTAGAGAAATACATAACATCACGCATGGACCACCCTTTTACATTTGGCATTTGTGCGTTATTCCCTAATAAAAATATCCGATCACCTTCACTTATTACCTCGCCAGACTGTGGATATTGTTTTATTATTTTTCCTTCTCCTAAAATTATCGGTTGGAGTTTCTCTTTTTTTACATTATTCTCTACCGTATCCATGGATTGATTCACATAGTTTTGCACTTTTAATTGGGATTTTTCCGTTGCATCAGCTATTTGTTTTTCTGTATACGGTTTCACCTTTAAATATTCAAGGCTGTTTTTTATAACAGGTTTAAATATTTCAGCAAGAGGCTGAGCTCCATACTCATCTCCTTTTAACTTTGGCTGCTTAATAGCTAAGTATACGATTAACTCCGGATCGTCAATTGGAGCCATTCCTAAAAAGGAGAAAATGTAATTCTCTTTCCCTTCCATATATCGACCATTTTCAGGATTCGGGATTTGTGCTGTTCCTGTCTTACCTCCAATTGGATAACCATCCACTTTATACATTGTACCAGTTCCTTTTGAAGATGTTATAACACGCTCCATTAAGCTTCTAACCTTGTCCGCTGTTTCTTTTTTTATCGGATTCCCAATTTCTTTCGGTTGATTTTCCATAATAACTTCTTTGTTTGTTGGATTTACAACTTTATCAACGATATATGGTTGCATCATTTTCCCGTCATTTGCTATAGCAGTAGCCGCTTGGATTAATTGAATCGGAGTTACTGTAGAACCTTGACCGAAAGAAGTTGTAACCTGTTGAATTTGTGTATTTAATAATAAAGTATTTTTCCTTTCTCCAGGTAAATCTATCCCTGTTTTTTGATTGAATCCAAATTTATTCATATATTGCTTAAATTTATTTGGTTTCAGTAACTGATCTTCTAAAATAGAAAAAGCTACGTTTGATGACCTTTCAAATCCTTCATCAAATGTAATTGATCCCCATCCAAATCCACCATTATGGTCTTTTATATCAGATGAACCAACGGAATATTTTCCAGATTGAAAATATTCTTTTCCGTTATATACACCTTCATTAATGGCAGCTGCTAATGTAAAAACTTTCATTGTTGAACCTGGTTCATATGCATTTGCAATCGGGTCATTTAAAAAGTATTCGATATCACCTACATTAGGATTGTAACTAGGTTTACTAGACATCGCTAAAACCTTTCCTGTTTTTGGATCAGCAATAATGCCAATTAACATAGAAGGATCATAATGTTCTTGCGCTTTGTTCATCGCTTCTTCTAAAAAACTATTAATTTGTTTATCAAGCGTTAAATATACGTTATTCCCATTTTTAGCTGGTTCTACTTTACCTATATCATTTGTAAGCGGAATTCCCCTTCGTGTACCCACATATTCTATATTTCCGTTTGTAGAGCGCAAATATTTATCCAAACTCTTTTCAAGCCCAAACTTCCCTTCCGTATTCCCTTTATCATCTGGTCTAGCAAAACCAAGTATATAGGATGCAAAGTCTTCATTCGGATACACTCTTGCTTTTTCTGACATAAAAGATACACCTGGTATTTTTAAATCATTAATTTTTTCCTTCTTTTCCCTAGATAAGTTCCGACCAATTTTCCCAATTTCAACTTGCGTACGCCCTTCATGAAAGTTTTTTAATACTTCTTCTTTATCAATTTCAAGCGCATCGGCTAATTGTTGTGCGGTTTCATCTTTATTTTTCACTTTATCTTTTCCTTTTAAATTCACAACAACTCGATACGTTGTAGAATCTTGTACTAACACCTTTCCGGTTTGATCATAGATAGTGCCACGATTCGCTTCTAAAACACCTTTTTTATTATGTTGTTCATTCGCGAGATCCTTTACATTCACATTATGCACGACTCCTACTGCCTGAATATAGAATATACGCAAAATCATAATAAGAAACAAAACAATAAAAGCAATCATCATATATCGAGCGCCTTTATTCGTTTGGAGTTTTTGCATACTTATCTCCTCTCTTTTGGAATGGATTCGTACGAAGATCCGTTTTAAAATTTGTAGTTTTTGTTTACGATACTATATGTTTCGAAGTTTTCTTTTTAATTCCTTTAAAACAATGCAAAACTAACTGTTGTTATTTTGTGTTATTATTTTATATATTTAAAATACGGTGCGTGAAATTTCAGAATATTAATTAGTACAACTTGATTACAGAGCACTCTAAACTCTTTTCGTATTTCCTATAAAAAAATTCCCCTCTGGATGTCCAAAGGGGAACTTTTTATAGGAAAATTATGCGATATGGTTATATTTCGCTAAGAAAGGAATTCGTCTCGCTACTAATGCATACATTTTGAATACAAGTTTCGCTATTGGTTCAAACATACGTGTACTTTGCATTACTAAAGCACTCGTAATAAGTGTTAAGAATGCTGCACCAAGTATATCTAAAGGATAATGAACACCTACGTACATACGTGATATACCGACTAGTACTGCCCATAATAGCGCGATATATTTCAGTTTTTCTCCTCTAAGAATAAATACGAAGGCGATTGAAAATACAAGTACAGAATGATCACTAACGAATGATGAATCTGCTGCATGTGGTACTAATTGATGTACATCATGTGATACGAACGGACGCGGATGGTAATATACCGCGTGTATAAGAACATTTACTAATAATGCAATAATAACCGAAAGCGTCGTATATAAAACTGTATATTGTTTTCTAATTGCCTTTTCTTTCTTTCCATTATTAAACCATAAGATAAACATAAATAGAACGGCTACGTATGCAGCGCTATTTGTAATAGCAATCATTAACGTATCTAATAGTTTGGATGAATCAGCAAAATTATTAAACCACTGAAATACTGTGTAATTCATTAAACTCTCTCCTTACATACAAGTGTTCTTGATTTACACAGTATACAATACCATTATGAAAATAGGCTTAAACTTTTTTCATCTAATTCTCATTTTACTATTACTCATGTGACAATTATTAAACAAATTTTATACGCTATTTATGTATAAAGCCGGTAAGCCTTTATAATAAGGCGGTTCGTATTTTTTTCATGTTTGAAATACATAACATATTCATTTAAATATACTAATTGCAAAATCATATTTTTTAATTCATTTGAAGTACAATATTTCCGAATTGTTCCCCATGTTCCATACGGCTTAGTGCTCGAATTGCTTCTTCTAACGAGTAAACCTTATCAATAATTGGTTTAATTTGATATTTTTCAATAAACTTTATCATCTCATTAAATTCCTCACGGCTACCCATGGATGTTCCCATAATATCAATTTGATTATAAAATAATGCGCGTAATGGTAATTCAATTTTATCTCCTGAGCTTGCACCAAAATTCACGATTCTTCCATTTGGTTTTAATACATCAAAATATTTCAAGAAAGTTGCCGGGCCTATACTATCTATTATTAAATCTACTTTTTCACCTTGTAAGCTCTCTTCCCAATTTCCGGTACTATTAAAAGAAATATCTGCACCATATTTTTCAGCAAGTTCCCTTTTATTCTCTACCCTTGAAGTAACACTCACTTTTGCGCCGATTGCTTTCACGAATAACATGGCAAATGTAGCTACACCACCGCCTATTCCCGGAATTAAAACATGTTCACCGCACTTCAATCTACCCTTTGTAAAAAGTGCTCTATATGCTGTTAATGCGGATAAAGATAAAACACCTGATTCTTCCCAAGTAAGATATGCCGGCTTTTCTACTACATTTTCAGCCGGTACAATTACATATTCAGCAAACGTTCCATCTTTCGGTCCACCTAGCACTTCCGGTAACTCCGGTACTTCAGTAGCATGTTCCCATCCAATACTAGGATTAATAATAACTTCTGTATGTAGTGTAATATTTGAAACTCCTTCTCCTATTTCTGTAACAATTCCTGAGCCATCTGACCCTATTACTAATGGTAGATCCATTTCTTTTCTATTGTTTATAATAAATAAATCCCTATGATTTAACCCTGCAGCTTTTAACTTTATTTTTACTTCACCTGCATTAGGACTTATCTCAGGTGAAAATTTATATTCTAACCCCTCTAATCCTTTTTCATATTGATGTACAATAGCTTTCATTGCTTAATTCCCCCTTAATATTTCCAATGTACTAGAAATATCAAAATAAATAAAATAGTTTGCCTCCAATAATTAGAAATTATATATTTTGTCATGAAAAAAACAAAAAATCCTCTCCCTATAAAAAGTATAGGAAGAGGTTTCAAAACTAGTTAGATAAGAATCTATAAATTTATTGAATTCTAGCCAATTCTAATATTTTTCGAATAAATGGCGCTTTTGCCTTTGTATATGAAACACGATCAAAAGCATATGTAATAGCAAGCCTCTCTTTTAATTCTCTATATTCTTTACGTGCCCATTCATGGCTTATTAGAAAGTCACGAAATAAAATATTGTTTCTCCACTCATCACTATTATAAATATAAATATGCAAATGATGAGTACCCGCTCTCCATTTTCCCTTTCTAAAAAAACGCCAATTGGTTGCATCTTTTGGAACATACTCATATCCAATTTCCGATAGAACTTCAATCCAGTTTTCAGTAATTTGTAAGTCTGTTACGCCAATCATCATATCAATAAGAGGTTTAGCTCCTAATCCTTCTACTGCTGTGCTTCCTATATGTTCAACAGCAATTATTTCTTGTCCTAACAAGGAACAGAATTTCTCTTTTTCTTTTATATACTCTTCAACCCAGTCTTTTTGATATGCTTTAATAACAATTTGTTGATCCATTGTATTCACCTCTTTATAAGTGTTTATCATTATATTTATAAAATTTTATATTATTAGCATAGGATTTCCATAAAATATGTCGAATAGTGGCATGTACAACATAATTATATTAAATGTGAGGTAATCTATGAAAGATAATTCCGTGGAAATTCAGTTAAATAACGTAACATTCCAATTAAAAGAATATCATAATTTTGATTGGCTTATTAAATTAGGGACCGTATTTGCAGTTTTTGACCAGCAAGACTCAGGTAATATAAGTTTTGGTGTAGAAAAAGATGGGCATAAGAAATTTATCAAATACGCAGGAGCACAAGCAATTGGATTTGAAGGAACAACGGGTCACGCTATTAAAAGGCTAAAAAATTCAGTTACTATCTATGAAGATTTAAAACATGAATCGCTCATAAGACTAATTGATCATTTTCCAGCTCAATCTGGATATGTATTAATTTTCGATTGGTTTGATGGTGAATGTCTTCATTCGCATTGGAGTTTCCCACCTCCTGAGAAATATAAAAATCCAAACTCACCATTTTATAAATTTAGGCATTTATCTGCTATAGAACGAATTCATTCCTTACATTCCCTTTTTTCTTTCCATACTTATGTAGAAAAGAAAAACTATGTAGCGATAGATTTTTATGACGGTAGTATTTTATATAATTTTAATACAAACGAAACAAAAATTTGTGATATAGATTTATACAGTAAGAAACCTTACATAAATAAAATGGGCCGGCTATGGGGTTCCTCCCGTTTTATGTCACCAGAGGAATTTGAACTAAACGCAACAATTGATGAAAGAACAAATGTATTTAATATGGGAGCAATGGCTTTCTCACTTTTAGGCGGTGAAAAAGATCGTTCTTTTATAAAATGGGAAGCAAGTAAGGAATTATATGAGGTAGCGTATCGTGCTGTAAATAACAATCGAGCAGAACGGTATGCATCAGTTACAGAATTCTACGAAGCGTGGTTAAAAGCAGCTAACGCAGAAAATATATAACCTTAAATTATTAAAAGAAATATAGAGTTTATACTATACTTGTTTTGTTTTCTTTGCTATTGCAAACTTCAAAAAAGCTGCAAGTAGGAGGAGGAGCGGTATTCCCTGAATAAAGAGACATCCTCCAAAAAAATCAAGCGTAGTGCTATATGGAGAGTCTGTTGCCATCACACCTATAAATAAAGCCATTGGACTTGTGAGTAGATTTATCCCTAAACAGATCATTATCAATGATAGATTTTTAGCCTTAATTTTTGATGAACCAGACAAGAAAAATAAAAATATCGCAGTACCAAATATAAGAAACAGTGTTACATAAAAACTTACCATAATATCCCTCCATGAATCTAATTGTACCATTAGAAAGGACAAATTTGAATAAATAGGATATTTATGTAAGTCAGATATAGTGTCTCTTTATCAGTGGCAAGAAAAAAGTGGATCCCTACTCTCTCACAAGGAATCCACTCTTTCTATTTCTACAACTCTATTTATATACGTTCCTCTTTTTGTCCTTACGAGAACTGCCATCAATAGATCATTAACATAATTATCTTTAGCGGAAGTTAAAGTTTTTTATTTTCTTGCTCAATTAAAGCACCTGTTAGTTAAAGATTATGGATAATTAATTTGAAAGTTTTTTATCTAAATACACCTTTTCTTTTGGAAAGCCAATCTTCTAAGGCATCTTCGTGTAGTTTTGTGAATAATTTTGGTATTTGGTCTATTGGGAAGTATTTTAAATCCAAAGTCTCAATACCATCTACAGTAAGTTCTCCACCAATTGGCTTACATTGAAAACAATGAGTGATAGTCTGAGCTTTATCTCCGTTCGGAAACTCACCAGAATATTTAGAATAGACACCTATAAGATGTTCAACTTCAACATTTAATCCTGTCTCCTCAAATATTTCTCGTTTAGCGGTTTCTTCAAGAGATTCTCCAAGTTCCATAGCACCACCTGGAAGACCCCATTCATTTCTATCTCCCCGTTTTTGTAAAAGAATTTCATTTCGTTCGCTATAAACAATACCTCCAGCAAAATTAAGAAATATTAAATCATGTCCTACTTTTCCCCGGATATAACGAATGTAGTCCTTATTTGTAGTCATAAATTCCCTCCTAATTTATATATAAAATACAAATTAATTACATATAAAGATAGAAGAAAATAGTAACAAAAATGATAATATTCCTTATTCTCATAAGGGATTTGCCCTTTACTTTTTATCAATCTATGCGTTTATTAACCATTTCTATTCTAATACCTTCATTTCCTAAATCCCCTTTCAAAATAAAGCGAACACCATTTCTTAAAACAATTTTATCGCAGTTCTAAAAATTGGTGTCCTCTAGTTTTCTAGCCGGACTATATTCTATTTTCAAGCCCATTTCTATCTCCCCATGAATAAAACTCAACGTTCTGTTTATACTACAACTACATCTAGAGACACATCACTGTTTAGAGCGGCTAGGTTTTGTTAGCTGCTCTTTTGTGTTTTACACAAATAAAATCAATAACTCCGCATATAATATCTATGTAGCTAGACTATTGCCTCTGTATCGAGCAGTTAGGCTGGGCTAAATGCTCTCTTATTTATGACAAAATAAAACTTTTAAACAGAATTACTTTCGTATAACATTTTCAATCTCGCTTACACTATAACTGTAAATTTAAGTTACACATCTATTACTTGTAGGGCCTAATTTTCTTTTGTGTAACAATTGGTTAGCTCATAAAGTTAACCAATTTGTTGCCTTAAATATTTTTTATTTCTCAATACTTAATACCTAGAATTAATTCTAATTTATTGGCATTAAACTATTGACATTGATTTTCCTCATATGCAATTTTTGAAAAGGCCTTTTCTCTCACATTAGGCTCTTTTATTTATTAAAAAAAAGATTATTTTATATAGATTACTATAAGCATCCATAAAGCCAAAGCACCAATGATAGCGAGTACTATACGTGTAGATAGTATCCTTACTTCAAAGTCTGTTTTCTTGGAGGGTTCAGGATATGCAATTATGTAAATTCCCTTTAATAATGCAAGCCATGCAATAACCGTTAGGAATCCCCGCCAGTTGAATCCCCATACATTATGTAGAATTACAGTACCTAATCCTAGGAAAATCGATAGAAAACCATACATAATACCAAACCCTCTGTCTTCAACCACTAATTTTTTTAAGTCATGTAACACCGATGGACGGACGAAAAGTATTCCCGATACGATAACCGTCATCCATCCCCAGAACAGCCCTAAAAAAGTACTAGTTTCCATTATTATTTCACTCCCCTCAATTATATTTATATTTCAGATATTCCTTCCTTTAGAACAATTCCAGCACTTTTATGTGTAGGTTAAAGTCTGCTCTTTTTTAATACAAACATTCCGTATTCAATGCCCATACTTAATCACACCATTTCTCTACAAAATGAAATTTTTATTAATCTTCCTCATCTCCGTAACAGTTATATAATTCCTAGCATTCTTCCGACTTGCTATTCTACTTTGATTCACTGGTCTTGTATAAAAACGAACTGTTGCATGAAGTACGATCATATACTCAGCGTACTCCTGTATAGTTCTAATCCATAGAAATGATTCACTTTTATAAACGACGTACTCCTTTACGTTCAATGTTCATTCTCCCTTTTGATTAAAATAGCGCTTTTATTAAAAGTTTCTATCTTTATCATTCCCTATCCGCTTCTACTGTGCCAAAGCTTGTACTATTTGCATACGCTATTAATAAGTAAGAAGATAGGAGGTGTAAATAGAATGTCTTGCATTATCACAGGGTTAACTCAGCCACTTTGTTTAACTCTTATTTATAATATTTCTAACGGTAAACTTGTATCCTCCTCCGTTGAGTACGGATCATGTTCACTATCAACAGAATTTGATTATGATAGTAAGAATCTAGTTATTAGAGTGCCATTTACTGGTGAAGGTACACTTGTATTTAACAATAATTTCGAAGCAAGTTGCGTCACAACGAATATAACTCAACCGTAATCAAATTTATTTATCCTTAGGGAAAAGTAGAATTGTACTTCTATTTCCCCCCTTCTCCCTCCTTTAGTAAGATAAAACTCGCATTGATAATTCAAATAACGATTTTGTTTCAAAATTGCACCATCATTAAAAACATACATACAATATGATGTGAACCGTTTTTTCAATATACATCTTAGTCATAGGGCGCTTTAAAAGGCGCTCTTTAGTTTTGAAATAAAGAATTTGTTCGCTTTTTTGATACATTTATGAAACATTCATATGTTATCTTCAGTACGTTCTTTTCTCTTTATAATGCCGTGTGAGATATACTCAGATTTGAAGCCCTAGCCCCCCTAAATCTAGGGCTTCTCTATTCAAATAACATTTTTATTTAAATTTAATAAAACCTCCCTTTATCCAAATAGATTCAAATTTAGCTATTTAGCATATATAATACTTTTAAACAATTTAAATTCTATACATAAACAATGGAGGCTTTAAAATGGGGAGTGTCCAAAATTTAACACCACAACAATCAATCTCAAAAAAACAAATTGACCCTAATAAGAATCAACAAACGAATAAAAAGCTAAAACGTCGTCTGTTATTAGCACTTGCTTTTATGCTACCTATGGTTATTTCCATTCAAATCTACATTTATAAACAAGAAGATATGATTCAAGAAAAACAAATTACACTTAATAAAGAAAAGAAAAAATTGTCTGAATTAGAACTAATAGGACGTTATTTTGAAAACGATGTTAAAACTTTAACAGAGAGCGAAGAAGGTATTTTAAAGTTCGCAAGGAAACTATATGGATTCTCCAGACCTAATGAAACTATATTTCAAATAGCTGAATGACTTTTCAATACATAAGCGATTGTCATTAATCAAGGAGTGAGTTAATGATCATCCCTTTTTATCAAAATTCTATCAAATAACTATTTTATTAAAACATTTCACCTTTTAACTGGACAAGCATATATTATTGTATGGAGTCATCCACTCATAGAAATCTACTTTTCTTGTCCAAGAGCACGCTTATATGCGTGCTCTTTTTGATTGTATATAAAGACTTCACATACATTAGAAATATACATACAATACTCTTTTAACTGCTGTATTTGCTCTGGATCACGTATTGGTTGAACAAAATTCATTATTCATTGCCTCCCTTTTCTTCTGTCCCGTAAACTTCTAATCCAAGTGCAAAAGCAAGTTTATAAAACGCTTTAGACTTCCAGCGTCGATAAGTGCGCTTTGACATCCCTATTTCGTTATAAACCATGTAATTACATACGTCCTCTTCTTCTAAATAACGTTTATAAATAATATCTCTTTGAATGCTTCCTGCACGCCCGTTTTCTAATCGATTTAGAAACTGATCAATACGTACTAAAATTCTTTCAAGCCACTCTTCTCGTTCGTTTTATTGAATATTTGCTATAGCAACATCTTCTAATGATTTTCCAACTGTAAGTGTAGGACCATGCTCACGTATTTCATAAGAAGGAGTGACTTTCATTTCTTTACGTATTGTCCCAAATTGTCTTTGTATACGTACGCTTTCCAACACACCTTCTAATTCTTCTTGTGTCACTGTTCTATCAATTTTTGGTAAGAAAGATAATTGTTTAGTCATGTAAGACCACTCCTTTTTATTTTTAGATTACTTTTGTCTTATCGCTCCGCGTCTTCGTTCATAACAAGGTCTATGCATTCCCATTAACTCTTTAATTTCACGAGTACTTAATTTCTCTTTTGGTTTTGTTTTATTTTTCTTCTTTCCTTGCTTGGATTGCTTTTTCCATTCGCATAATTGGGCTTTTAGTGCCTTCATATTTCCCCATCTCCCTTTTCAAAATAAAAAGGACACCTATTCCTAAAACAACTTTAACTGCTGCTTTAATGAATTGGCGTCCTCTAGTTTTCTAGCCGGACTGTATTCTACTTGCGTTCACTTTCTATTCAAAGGATTATTTTTTTGGGTTTTATTAAATAAACCAGTCTCTTAATACATCTAAGAAACTGAAAAAATTCACACTAGCGGCCCTTTATATGGAATACGTGGCATATTAATGAAATCATACGTCACAATATCTTCTATATTTGCCAGATAGGCATGTAAGCTTTCAATTAACATAAGATTAGGTATACTTTCTTTTTCTTTTATCAAAATAATAGGCTTTTGGAATGCATATGCGTAACCAAGTTCAAAAGCCGTGCCACTATCTACACATCCATTCACAAAATCATGAATTGCCACTACTACATCCGCTCTTCTTAAATATTTTAAATCATTATGAAAAACTACAGTTCTCCACTCCGTAGATCCAAAAGTTAAATGTTCATGTTGATAAAACCTAGCTGAAAAAATATCTGCAACAAAAGGATTGTTACCAAGCGCATTTTCTAGTCTCTTTATCCTGTTAATTTGTTCATCATTAAAAAATGGACCTGCTATAAATACCCTAACTACCCTGGTATTCTTTTTTTTCATACCACCTATACCTCCTTTCGCCCTTATAAACTTTAAATATTCCGTGTATTACAAAGATATTATCGTTTATTTTAAAATTATGAATATCTATCCCTTGAATAATACTCAATATTCTGTCAATAATACAAACACATGATTATCTTTCTCCGATTTCCTTATTTGAGTAGTTAGCTTTTGCTAGCTGCTCTTTTATTTGCGAACACTTTAGACAAGATTTCATACAATATATCCAGTCCTTTCTTATAATTTGAGCTCGTCACTTTCGTTATAAAAATAGGGTTATGTCCTATAACTTTTTTCAGGAATCATCCATATGTTATATCTGAAAAAGTGGCTCTGCTTTATAAAAAGGTGGTTGCGGAAACTACCGCCTTTTTATTTATGACAAAATGAAATTTTTATTCAGTTTCTTCTAATTCATGTATACATGCCATACATAACTCACTAACTTCATCGATCCAATCCGTTTCCTCTAAACAGTTACTGCAGCGTTTCATTCTACTTCATCCTCCAATACCGTGACAGTTATATAATTTCTAGCATTCTTTCGGTTTGCTATTCTCCTTTGATACGCTGGTCTTGTATAAAAACGAACTGTCGCAGGAAGTACGCCCATATAATTAGCGCATTTCTGTATAGTTCCGATACATAACAATGATTCACGTTTATAAACGACGTACTCCTTTAAGTTCATTTCTAAGTCCCCTTTTCTAATAAAATAGCGTTTTTGTTTAGTTTCACTCTAAAAGTAAAATTTTCATTTTTTCATTCAATCAAGTTCATAAAATATTCTTTTCCCCCGATAAAATAATGATTAGGTGTCCCACGCGCATTTTATCCACTGGAAATAATACCTTTCACGTACTTACGTATTAGAAACTTCATTTCTGCTTCTTCTCCACTAGCAATTTTGTTCACTTTTTTGATACATTTATGAAACATTCACATGTTATCTTCAATATGTTCTATTCTTTTTGAAAAACCATGTGAGAATACCAAAATAAGAAGCCCTAGAGCCCTAACTCTAGGGCTTCTTGTTTTCAAATAAGGATTTTGCTAAAAAACTACACATTTATTAAGAACATGCATAAAATATAATGTGGTATTCTTTTTCAATATTAATGTTTATCCGAGAGCGCCTTGAATGGCGCTCTTTAATTTCCAAATAACATTTTTAGATAATTACGAGAGCGGATTTTATTATGTTGTACAAGCACTACTTCACTTTATTAAATAGACTATATAGATATTTAAAAGAAGGGAGCTTTAAATTCATATGGCTGATTACTTTTATAAAGATGGTAAAAAATATTATAAAAACCAATCACATTCCAACAATCAAAAAAATAACTGTTTTATTGAAACTCATACGATAGCTGGTTCTGCAGAAAATGAAAATGGAAATATACCTGTTTCAGTTTTCCTTGAAACCACCGCTCCACAAACTGTATTTGAGGATTTTACAAACAATCATAACAAAACATTAATTCAGTTATTCGTTGTCGGTATGAGTGCACCCGTTCAAGTAACTATTCTAACAAGAAGATCTAGCGTACCAATTACTACTACATTACAACCTGTTCAAACAAAAATATTTCAAGTTGAAGATTTTCAAAGTCTTACTCTTACAAAGCAGGAAGGTTCTACTAGTGTAGTTAGTTTATTTGTTCAAAAAACATTTTGTATATGCTGTAACGATAATAACGATTCATGTGATGAATATTACCAAGAATGTAATTGATAGATTAAATCACCAGAAAAACCCTTTATATAAAGGGTTCTTTTCCTTTTACTCCCCTCATTTTCCCGTTTTTTATTAAAATAACGATTTTATTATGTTTCCTAACTTACAGTAATGTCCTTAAAAAACATTCATATATATTTATCAGATGCACTTTTAAATCCCAGAGTATCAAATACTTTTAAGAGTTGACTGACCAATAATATTCGAATTATCTTTAAAAACTTATTAAAAATAACTTAGATACAAAAAAGCTACGTTTTATATAGGATAAAAAATTATCTTAAGTAAAGGAGCTTGATTATTTGTGAATTATCAAAATGATAACAACTCTAACATTCACAAACCTTGTTCTTGTCCATCTCCCACGGCTAACAGTTTAAATGTTGTTCAAACTACCCCATCAATAGTTTCTGTAAACTCTGCGATTCCACTAGATACTGTGGTAAATTCTAATGGCACGGCAATCTCATTCACACCACCTACAACTGTTTTACTTGAAGGTGGAAGAACCTATTTAGCAATCTATGAAGTGCAAGTTATCATTCAACCAGGAGGTAATTCAGCAGGTATCACTATGTATCTGAATAATAATCCAATCATTGGATCAGGTACTTCTCTAGGATATACAGCCGGATTCACTTCTGTATCAGCCCCCGCAATTTTCACTACACCTCCAGGTATAACAAGTACTCTTACTGTTAATGTAGGACCATATTCTAATACATTAAATACGTTGGGCTTAACTCTTGCTGTTGTAGCATTGACATAATGAAATGTAAAACTCTCTACTATGATTTTCTTTGTCCTTTAACTGTTTTTTGGGCTAGCCTCTAGGAACTCAACATAACTACATATAGAAAAAGAACATTATTTGGTTCGATAGTACTAGGTGACTCGGCTAGCACAATTGCTGAGTCACCTATTTATCTATAACAAAATAAAGCATTTGTTTAATTTATTACTTGTTCTTTTTAATGCATTATTCTATTACAATTCATTTTCATGTTATAATTACCAACAGTACATATTTTAATAGGCACAACAAATCTCATAAATATAGGAGGACCTTAATGATCCTAACTCAAGAAAAGAACATAAAATTAATTATGCATTTTCTTACATTATTATCTTTTTTTATTCTTATTTTCTTTAGTGTCACAATTTTTTATATACCTTTGGTTTTCTATTTTGTATGTAAATCACAAAACATTCGGAAAAATATTCTTGAAGCTGTTTTTTTTCAACTATTCATTTGGATAATTACAGTGATTTGGAATCTTTTCATAATAAGAATCTTAATGCTATTTTGGTCTAATTTAGACTTGGCTTCAAATAACGCTTTGATTATTTTCGGGGTAGCTTCTTTATATCTAATACTGTTTCTCTTGTTAATTTTTGGACCTATAAAAGGAATTTTATATGTGCTACAAGAAAAAGACTTTCATTATCCTATTATTTCTAAATGGATTAACAAATAAAAATACGTGTAGAAGAATTCAGAGTTTCACTGAATTCTTTTTTTATGGATCTTTTAAAATCTTTTACATCTTCCTTCATTCCTTCTTTTTAATAAACTTCAACTTTTATTACAATAACGCTTTTTTAAAATACAATCGTTTTTCTATAAACTTTGTAACCTTCATTTCCTTTCCTATGATTACAATTTCCTACTAGCAACCAAGTATTGGCTATCCCCCCATATGAACACCTCAATTTTATTGGCATATACTTTGAAGGAAAAAACATTTCAATTAAACATATACCTACAAATTCAGTTGCTAATAATTTACCAAAAATTACTTAACATTTAATTTTTTAAAGGAGGTATTTATGAGATATAATCGAAAATCAAATTCGTGTGATAAATTTCAGCAACCCTGCTTTGTTTCTATATCCCCTTGTGATCAAATTAATTGCTGTACACCTGTTTTTTTCTCGAATGCTCAACAACAAGAATTATTGCAAATAATAAATCAATTAAATCAAGCCACCCTTTCTTTTTTCACAACACCAAATCCAACAACTATACAAATACTCCAATCAGCATTACAGGCATTAAATGATTTATTAATAGCAGTACAACCAAATACACCAAATAGAAATTTAGTTATAAGAACTATAAATCAATTAATTAATTCTTTACCTACCGCATCTCTCACTCAAATCTCAGCATTATTCCAATTTCTATTCCAAAGCTTGTCTTCACTTATAAGTTGTTCAAATATATCGGACCCCTTATTACAGCAAACATTCAACTTAATTTTACAAGGAATCTTAAATAGTTCGCTATTAAGTAACATCGGAACACCGGGGCCGACTGGAGCCACTGGACCTAGAGGATTTCCTGGACCTAGAGGCGCTCAGGGTTCTCAAGGTGTGCAAGGAATTCAGGGGCCTGAAGGACCCTGAAGGACCTGAAGGACCTCAAGGTGTGCAAGGGATTCAGGGACCGGAAGGGCCTGAAGGGCCTCAAGGACCTCAAGGTGTAGAAGGAATTCAGGGGCCTGAAGGACCTGAAGGACCTCAAGGTGTACAAGGGATTCAAGGACCACCAGGACCACCAGGACCACCTGGGCCTACTGGTTCAGGGACCGGAATGGGAATTCCTGGACCACCGGGACCTACTGGGCCTCAGGGTATCCAAGGGATTCAAGGACCGGAAGGACCGGAAGGGCCCACTGGACCTCAGGGTGTACAAGGAATTCAAGGGCCGGAAGGACCGGAAGGAGCCACTGGACTTCAGGGTGTGCCAGGAATTCAAGGGCCGGAAGGACCACCAGGAGCCACTGGACCTCAAGGTGTGCAAGGAATCCAAGGGCCGGAAGGACCACCGGGACCTACCGGAGATTGTGATTGTCCACCGGGACCTACTGGACCGACCGGACCTACTGGGCCAACCGGACCTGCATGTAATTTCCTAGTATATGCTACAAATGCAGGACTCATAGATGACCCTACAAATGATACAGTATCTGTAATTAACACCGGAACAAATATAGTAGTTGATACAATTACTGTAGGTAATGCACCACTTGAAGTAACGGTTTCACCAAATGGAGCTCGTGCCTATGTTACTAATATTTTTTCTGATACCGTTTCCGTTATTGATACTGCTACGAATACTGTTATCGCTACCATTCCCGTTGGAACTGATCCAATCGGTGTAGCTGTTTCTCCAGATAACACAACTGTTTATGTTGGAAATCATGGTAATAATACTGTTTCTGTTATTAATGCAGCTACCAATGCAGTTATCACTACCATTCCTGTTGGCCTCGCTCCACAAGGAATCACTGTTTCACCAAATGGGACCTTTGCATATGTTGCAAACGAATTAAGCAACACAATTTCTGTTATTAATACTGCTACCAATGCAGTTATCGCTACCATTCCTGTCGGTATTCGTCCTAGAATAATCGTCTTCACACTAGATGGTACTCGTGCTTATGTCACAAATCAAAACAGCAATACTGTTTCTGTTATTAACACCGCTACCAATGCAGTTATTAATACAATTAACGTAGGTACCGAACCTGTTGGTATAGATATTACACCGGGTGGAAATCTTATTTACGTTGTAAATAAAGTTAGCAATAATGTATCTGTAATAAATGTGGCGACAAATACTGTGATTGATACAATTTCTGTTGGTTTATCCCCTGATCAAGTAACTATCATACCTGATGGCACTCGAGCATATGTTACAAATCAAGCTAGTAATACTGTTTCCGTTATTGATATTGCTACGAATACTGTTATCACTAATATCCCAGTAGGTGTCGCTCCAACCGGAATAGCTACTGGAACTATTTGTGAATAAAATAAAGAAATGAAAGCCACAGATAGTTTTTATTAACATTGATAGTATGTGATATTCTTTCTTTAACTACGTTCAAACAACCAGGATAAACCTCTATATTCTGTTAATATTCTTTTCTGTTTTGTCTTACAGAACCTGCCGAGCCGCTAGCTGTTGTTAGCTGCTCTCTTTCTATAAAATCCAAATCAAATACCAATCAATTTACTGAAATTGATTTTTTTGGAATTACATGATAATATTTACCTATAAAATCATTACCCTTATACAAAGAGCTATGAGCCTTTCCACTCATGGCTCTTTTTTATTACGATTTTCACTTCACATCTACACGATCAACTTTACCGTTTATCCAAACCGCGACTTGCTCACCAAATCCACTCATTGGTGGATTGACTACTGTTACATTTCCGCCCTTCACTATTAAAAGTTTGTTGCTACCAACATCAATTTCTACTTTTTTCAAATATCCATCTCCCTTTTACTACCGCATGTACTCGACAACATCAGTTTTAAAGCCACTTCCCAAATAAACCCTTACTGGAATTACTACACGACCTAGCTCGTCCACTTTTCTTGCAACACCTGTTTTTTCATAGCTTACTCTCCTTTAGTATTTTTATATTTATTTAGAATCTCATCCAAACGTTTCTAATTACGAATGGTTTCTGCTTATCAAGATTTAGATTTAATTAATTGTAATAAATCGGTTGGGGGTTTATACAGAAATGCTTTCAGGGAAATTTTTATAAAGAAATAAAAAATGCAGCAGTGAAAAAAATTAAAACTCATAATTTAAGACATACACACGCAACTATACTATTGAAACAAGGAGTTAACCCTAAAATTATCAGTGAGAGATTAGGTCATACTGACATTTCATTAACTCTTAGTATTTATTCTCATGTTTTATCGAACATACAGGAAGAAGGAGTAAAAAATTTTGGTAAAAGTATCATTGGATAGTTAACGTTTGCAAACTGTTTGTATTTTATAACAAAAAGCCAAACAAATCTTGTATTAACAAGGTTTATTCACTTTAACATATGTTATCATGTATAATACATATGTTAAGTAAATTCAGAATAACGAGGCAAATATTATGGACTTTGTTTATATTAATCAAAACGTATTAAATAATCTTCTATACATTTTATGTAGTATATTTGTTTTTTATTTCATATATGATAGCAGGCATTATTTGAAAAAATACAAAATATTACTGATTACCCTTTGTTCTAGTATCCCGCTTATTTTATGTATGCGATACCCTATCTATATGGATGAAAGTTGTATTCATGATTTAAGACAAATTCCGGTCATAATAGGTACGCTTTATGGTGGATTCCCTGTCGGTATCATATTGTTTACAATTTTATTAATTACAAGATTTATATTTTATGGCTTTAATATGCTGACAGTCGTTGTTTACGGAATAATGTTCATCGTTACAGCACTCGCATCTTCAAAATTTAATACATATAATAGAAAGCTTAAAGTAGCTTTTTCCATGTTTTTAACCTTTTTCCTAGCAATATTTACAACTGTAATTGTATTAACTTTATCAGATTTTGAAGTGAATAATTTGTATATTATTTATTTCATGGTATTACCGACTACTTTAATGTTATTTATTGTTTATATAAATGAAGTTATAAAAGATGCTGTATTAATGCGCTCAAAATTAATTAAAATGGAAAAAATGGAGATTGTTAGCCAACTCGCTGCAAGTATATCGCACGAAGTAAGGAATCCTTTAACGGTTGTAAAAGGATTTACACAGCTTTTAAAAACACCAAATTTAACTCCTGAATCAAGAGACGAATATATTAAACATATACTTGAAGAGTTAAATCGTGCCCAAGAAATTATCGATGATTACTTAACGTTTGCCAAACCTGCTCCAGAAAAATTAGATCAAATTTCAGTAAAGCAAGAGTTAAATCGAGTTATTAATATGATATTGCCATTGTGTAATATGAATACGATACATATTACACAGGATTTTTCTGAGGCAACCATTGTTGGTAATAAACAGCACTTTCAACAATGTTTTTTAAACTTAATAAAAAACAGTATTGAAGCAATGCCTAATGGTGGTACCTTAAATATTTCCTCATCTATCAATAATAGTAAAGTTGAAATACGAATTGAAGATAGCGGAGTTGGAATGTCACAGGAGCAAATACATCGATTCGGTGAACCGTATTTTAGTACAAAAACAAAAGGAACTGGTTTAGGTACGATGGTTGCTGTTAAGATTATTGAGACGATGCATGGAAGTTTAAAAATCCGAAGTATCATTAGTAAAGGAACGACTTTAACGATTACGTTCCCGAAATATAGTAAGAATACGCATTTAAACAAATAAAAAAGGAGCATAGTTGCTCCTTTTTTATTTGTTTCGATACATAAGTATCTTCAATGTTTTTTTAGTTTACATTTGTGAAGACTAATTAAAAATTAGTATCCTCCGCCCCAGCAGCTGCATCCTACAATTATTAATAGAATGAATAACACAACTAATAAAGCGAAACCTCCACCAAAACCACAAGAACCACCGTAACTCATATTTTCTCCTCCTTTTGGTTTGAAAACTAATAGGTAGTTGATCATTTTAACTGGTTCGTATTATACATTATGTGTATATCCCTTTTTTGAGCATGTCTACATAAAAATAAGTAAAAGCACTCGTTTAAAGAGTGCTTTAAAATGGATACCAAAAGTTTTGAAATACGTTTAATTTTAAATATACCGCAACAATAAATATGAAAATACCGGCAAATAAAGCGATGAAATCTTCACGTTTCGCCTTACTTGTATAAAACCATGTACGTTTATCCTTCTTTCCAAATCCTCTTAAATCCATTGCATTTGAAACCGTATCTATTCTTTCTAGAGAATGAATGATTAGTGGCCAGAAAATTAAAACACGGTTCTTCATACGAACCCATAAACTTGCTTCTCCTTTTTCAAAAGCCACTCCTCTCGCTTCTTGCGCGTGTTTAATAATTTTATACTCAGACTGGATGTCAGGAATATAACGTAGTGCAATATTTATTGCATAAGTAATCTTATAATGAATACCAAGTTTACTTAAGTTACTTACAAATTCACTTGGATCTGTCGTGTAAATAAAAAGAAGTGTAAATGGTAACAACGTAAAATACTTTAATGAAAGTGTAGCTGCATAAAATAATGTTTCATATGTAATCGTTACATATCCAATATGTAAAAACGCGTTATATGATTCAGTTAATTCAGATCCATGAGTTGGTGTAATCAATAAAATCATGACAGAGTTTAATAAACTAAATGTAAATATGACACTAAAAACAATTAAAATTTTACGAAATGGAATTTTAGCAATGCTGAGCCCGATACACCCAATAATAAATAATATTAGCAACACCCGAAAATCAAAAAATAAAAAAGTAAGCGTCATACAAAAAATAAATAAAAACAATTTCACTACCCCATCCATACGATGAAAATATGTACTATGCACCTTCCTCCCTCCTATTACTATCTAAATAAAGCTCCATAAATTTTTCTGGACATGCAATCCCACTAAATTTAACAAGCTTGGTTAAAGAACTCTCTCTTAAGTTGGCTCTTTGTAACGTTTCTTGATCGCCTAATACATCAAACACTGTATTATCCGCAATAATTTTCCCTTCATGTAGAACTACTGCACGGTCTGTATATTCTAGCGCGAGATTCATATCGTGAGTGATAAAAACAAATGAAATTCCCTTTTTAGCTAGGTTTTTAATAAAAGACATAAATTGTTTATAGTGATAATAATCTTGTCCCGCTGTTGGTTCATCTAATATGATAAGTTTAGGATTTGTTGTTAATACAGATGCGATTGTTAATCTCTTTTTTTGCCCATAGCTTAGTGCTTGAATTGGCCAATTACGAAATGGATATAAACCACAAATTTTTAAAGTTCCTTCTACTCTATTCTTAATTTCTTCCTTAGAAAAATTATGTAATGTTAATGTAAATGAAACTTCTTCAAAAACAGTAGGCTGTGTAATCATATGATTTGGATTTTGCATCACGTAAGATATGATTTCCCCACGTTTACGAATAGACCAAGAACTAATATCTTCACCTTTTAACAAGATTTTCCCATTTTTCATTTTATTTATGCCTATAAGACTATGAGCTAATGTTGATTTCCCTGCTCCATTATGCCCTAACAGTGCCACAATTTCTCCTTCATATATTGAAAGGTTTACATTTTCTAATACTTTTTGTTTATTAGAGTATGAAAATGATAAATTCTCCACTTTAAGTAATTCCTTGTTTTTAGTATTCCCTTTTAATATGACTTGTTTCTCCATCCACTCTTTTATAATGTTGCTTACCTTTTCTTTTTGAAGGTTTTCCATTGGATATATTACGTCATTATTACTATCAAAATGTAATCTCTTTAATGCTTCGATGTAAATAGGCTCTCTTAAGCCGATACGTGGTAATATATTTGACGCTAAGATTTCTTTTGGTGTTCCTATCGCAATGACTTTACCTTCATCAATTAATATAACTTTGTCTAAATCCAGGTTTAAAATTTCTTCTATTCTATGTTCAATAATAACAATCGTTTTATTATATTGTTCATGTATATCTTTCATAAGTTTTATCGTATGTAAGGCACTTAGTGGATCTAAATTAGCTAACGGTTCATCGAACAATAATATATCCGCATTTGTTGTTAATAAACCCGCTAGAGAAACTGTTTGCTTTTGACCTCCTGATAATTCATGTGGACTTTGTTTATGAAACGTATGCATCTTCACCTTTCTTAATGAGTCCGAAACAATCTTTTTCATGTCATCTTGCTTTACACATTCATTTTCTAAATAAAAAGCTACATCTTCTTCTACTGTCAGACCAATAAATTGAGCATCTTGATCTTGCAAAATTGTTCCTACCTGCTTACTTTGTTCAAAGATACTTCCTTCCCTCGGGTCTTTACCGGCAATTAAAACGTTACCTGTACTAGTCCCTTCGTAAGAAAATGGGATTAGCCCATTTATACAATGAGCTAATGTCGACTTTCCTGAACCACTTCGTCCAGCAATTAGTACTTTTTCCCCAGGGTATATATGAAAGGTAATATCACTTAAAGTAGGCTGCGCAGCATGCCCATATTGAAAGGTGAATTGTTCAAACGAAATAATTGGTTTCATGTTAACATCCCTACTTTTCAATTTTTAAATGTGTATGTTTCTTATTAGATTTTGCCAAGCCAATTGTAAGTGGCAATCCAACTACTAAGAAAACGATAACATCGGAAATTGTTGCTCCTAATACTTGGATAACAATTTTGTCAAATGGTTCTCCCATCACAATAATATCGAATGCCCCAGCAAATATAATAGCAATGACAATACCAACTAGCCCAGTAATTGCTAAATAAGAAATATGCCCCTTGTTAAACGACCCGTTTTTCACACTAAAACCAACTCTTTTTTGAATAAGACCCATCGAAAAACCAATAATCCCTGAACTAGTAACCCAGCCCCACCAAATCCCCCATCCAGCAATCGTATCTGTTACGGTATGACCGATAAGTCCGATTAACAGTCCTGCCACTGGACCAAATAATGCTCCAAAAACAGTTAATATAGCTAATGCTGGTTTAATAAATGTATTCGGTGCAATAGAAAATCCCCAAAGTCCTAATATCCCGTATAATGCTGCTCCAATACCGATTGCTACTACTAACTTTGTTGATAATTTGTTCATTACAATTCCCCTCTCATATTAGTCAACTTTTATTACTCTATATTTAATTTAAAAATGAATTATGCATCTACACTCCCTTTCTATACAACAAAAAATGACCTCTTATATAAGAGGTCATTTTCTTTCACGTTCAAGAATCCTCTTATCTTTCAAAAAACACAACGTGTCCTCTGCGGAATTAGCACCTTCCTATAAAATTACATAGGGGTTGCTGAGGTTTCTTAGGGCCGTTCCCTCCACCTCTCTGGATAAGTATTAATTTGTAATTCGTATTATGGCACTAAAGAATGTAAATTTCAACACTTTTCTTACTATTTTTATTTTTTGTTAAATAGATCATTTAAATCATTGTATTCTTATCGGAATTATGAAATAATAAATTCAAAATCGTTTCGGGAGGAATGCATTATGAAAGTTATTGGTTTGATTGGAGGATTAAGTTGGGAATCTACATCATTATACTATAAACATATTAATACACTTACACTCTCTCAATACGATCAAAATGCAAAGTTAGTTTTATATAGTATGGATTTTGGTGAAGTAACTACTTTATTACAAAACCATCAATATGAAGAAGTGAAAAATGAACTAGTTACAGTTGCAAAGAAAGTTGAAAAATCTGGGGCTGAATGTTTATTAATGTGTTCAAATACCGTACATCTATTTGCCGAGGAAGTAGAACAAGCAATATCTATCCCGCTTCTTCACATTGGTGATGTAAGTGCTAAAGAAATGGTAGAACAGAATATAAAACGTATCGGACTATTAGGAACAAAACAAACGATGGAGCAAGATTTCTATAAATCACGATTAGCGAAATATAACATTGAGACAATTATCCCCAATGACGAGGAAAGAACTTTTATCCACCATGTCATATTAGATGAATTAAGTAGAGGGATCATTTCAGAAACATCTAAAGAAGAGTTATTACAAATTACAAAATCATTAATTCAAAATGGTGCTGAAGGTATATTATTAGGCTGCACTGAAATACCTTTACTCATCTCCCAAAATGATCTCACTGTTCCCGTTTTTGATACTGCTTTTTTACATGCAAATACTGCTGTGCAATTTGCTGGATAAGAATATACAAGCATAAAGGTGAGAACCTCTATGCTTGTATACAGTTACGACTATTTATCCCGCTATTTATGGGTAGTAAAATCCCTACCGATTAAAGTTTTAATTTATTTAAAAGAGATTCAATAACTGCAATTGCTTCTTTTGAACCACCACATTCTAAAAAGCTATCATTAAGTTTTCTTATACCATGTTTATACTTTTCATTTGAAAGAACATCTGTTACGGCCTCTTTTAAAGTGTGCACATTAACATGTTCTTTCAATAGTCTATGTGCCGCTTCAAGCTCAGTTAGTCTTTGCGCTATCATAGGCTGGTCTTTATCATGCGGTATTATTACAAATGGGACATTATAATGAATGGCATCGTGTACGCTATTCATACCGCCATGTGTAATAAAAACATCTGCTTCATTTAATATTTCTGATTGAGGTACGTATGGAGCAATTATAAAATTATCTGGTGCTTTCTTAATTTTAGAAATATCATTTCTATCACCAATTGCCATTACAACTATCCCATCAAAATCTGAAAAAGTATCAATACAAGTATTAAAGAATGGTTCGAGTCCTTCAAGCAGTGTTCCCATTGAAATATAAATAACTTTCTTTTCTTTAAGTGATTCCAGTGGAAACTTTATATTTGTTTTACGCTTTGAAATACTCGGTCCAATAAAAATGTTATTTTCCCCGAACGATTCGCTATTAGGTTGGAAATAACAACTTGTGTATACGAGACAAACATCACCCTTATTATTCATAAATTGAAGATTATTCTTTGGTTTTACTCCAAATTTATGTTCCATCTGATTTAGTAATTTTTCAGAGATTTCCTCTGGTTGGAATGGCATATCTGCATTTGGATGAAAAGGTAATGTCTTCAAAAATTCTGGCGGAATTAAAAATATAGGTGAGGACACTACACCTGGAACTTGTAAATACTCCTTTACTAACTCTCCTGCGCCAAATATATCATAAATTACGAAATCAAAATTTATACTTTCACATAATTGTTTCGTAATTTCTAATATATATAAAGAAGTTTGAACATGCACATGAAAGAAAGCATTTAACCCAGATGAGGTTTCAGCATCAATAGAAATCTCTTTTAATAGATCCGGATGAGTATGTACAGTAGCTCCTAAATCTTCAATTCTATCCTTAAAGTTTGCCGTTGTAATATAATGTACATTATCCCCTCGTTCAGTAAAGGCTTTTACTAAATTTAATGTAGGGTTTACATGCCCCTCTGCTGGAAAATTAACTACTAAAATATTTAGCACTTATTTCTCACTCCTTACATTTCATTGTTTTAATTAAGCATACTGTTATTTGTACAAGTAATCTTCCCCTAATAGTCCTAATATGCTTGTTACATTATGTTGATAAATAATTTTCAGTCATCAACATAAAAAAAGCATCTACCTATGTAGATGCCTAACCGTGATAAGGAGTGTTCTGTGAGGTTAGAACAAGCTTTTCTGCTTGTCCTATGCTATCAATATATGATTTATTTTATAAAATGTGAATCGTTAATAGAATTATTTTATCCATTTTATATGATCAAATGGATAAAATACCATTTCTACCTTACCTATTATATTTGACTCATCAATAAGTCCAAGTGTATTCCTACTATCTTTACTATGATTACGATTATCACCTAACACAAATAATTTATGCGTAGGAACTTTTATTTCTCTAAAATTTGAAAAACGATTGGATACTTGTAACATATCTAAATGTATATACGACTCATCACGCTTTTTACCGTTAATATATACCTCATCCTCTTTTAATTGTATATTATCCCCCGATAATCCAATAATTCGTTTCACATAGTAAGTAGGCTCGTCTTCTTTTTTTATGATGACAACATCCCCATGCTGAAAAGACGATAAACAGACGTTTACCTTATTAACAAGTATATAATCTTTTTCATTTAAAGTAGGTTGCATCGAAATTCCTTCTACCATACAAAATAAAAATGACTTATTAATAAAAATAACCCCTATTATAATTAAGATGTAGCTACATATGTTCCTCCAATATTTTAGAATAAACAGCTTCATATATACCTCATTTCTAATCTATTCCCAGATAAAAACGCCTCTAGTTCACATGAATGCTAGAGACGTTTCGTCCATTTTAATTCTCTTTAGAGTTATCTGTTTTTTGCGCTTCACCAGTTAATCGCTTATTTTTCAAATCAAAATAAGCATCTAAAACTTCTTTTCCAATATCGGAGTTAATGCCCGATTTATCATTTTCAACCCACGGTACTACAACAGAAAACGCTACTTCTGGATCATCATATGGCGCATATCCAGCTAATGTTAAGTTATAACATTCTCTACGGTCGCCTTTCTCATTTCGCCCAATTTCATTTTCTCCACCATATACAGTTTGTGCGGTTCCTGTTTTACCAGCTGGTTTATATGGTGCTTTTTGGAACGCTCTTACTCCCGTTCCATCTCCGTCTTGAAATACTTTTCTAAATCCTTCTTTTACTTGATTAATATATTCTTGTTTCATATCGATTCTATTTAAAACAACGGGTTCTATTGATTGTACTACTTTACCAACCTCATCTTTTTGAACGGTTTGTTCTCTAATCTCTTGAACAATTTGTGGTTTCATTCGATACCCTCCATTTGCGATAGTCGAAATATATTGTGCAAGCTGAAGTGGTGTATACGTATCATATTGTCCAATAGAATAATCTAATAAGAAACCAGGCTGATTATCTTTTCTTCCAATTTGGCCTGCAGTTTCATTTGGTAAATCAATACCAGTTTGTACGCCTAGTCCAAATTGCCTGAAATAATATCTCATTTTATCAAAATATTCTTGTTTAATATCTAGCGAACTATTTTTTACATAATCCACTCCAGCAATTTTTAATGCTATATTAAACATATAAACGTTTGAAGAAACTTGTAACGCTCTTAGATCGTCTATATCACCAAAATTTTTCCAAGACTTCTTTTCCTTAGTTCCTTTAAACTTCATAGGTGCATCATAAAAATGTGTCCCAGGAGTTATTGCATTTGTTTCAAACCCTGTTAACACTGTCGCACCTTTAACCGTTGATCCAAGCTCATATGAACTTGTCAGCGTGCCTAAAGCATAATCTTCTACTTCCATTTTCCCATCTTTTTCTACAAGCCTTTTCCCAGCCATTGATAATACTTGGCCATTTTTAGGATTCATCATCACTACGAAAGCACGGTCTAACATTGATTCTGATCCTTTATATTGTTTTAATATTTTTTCTATGCTCTCCTCTACTTTTTTTTGCAATTCCATATCTATTGTTAAAGTTAAATTTTTACCGCTTTTTCCTTCCGAAACCGTTTCCGTTCTAATAGTATTTCCTTGTTTATCAGCAATGCTTCTTACTTCTTTTTTTGTACCATGAAGTACATCTTCGTATTGCTGTTCGATATAACTTTTGCCGACCCTATCATTTCGGCTATAATCACGCACTAAATAATAATCTAATCGTTCACGTGGCAATCCTTCATCAGCATTTGAAACGTTACCAAGGACAGAACGGAATAATCCATCATTTACATAGATTCTCTCCCAATCAACTGATGCGTCTACTCCTGGAAGGTTCGCTAAATTTTCACTAATCACCGCATATTCCTGTTCACTAACGTCCTTTTTAATAATTTGAGGTGCCATTTGAAAACCTGAGGTCATTTTACTTTTAATAGCTAACACTTCTATATCTTTAGCCGTTAGTTCTTGAAGATTTTTATCTGTAACGCGTTTCCTTTTTAAATCTTCTATTTTTTTGTCTAGCTCTTTTCCGGTAATATCCTTATCTCGGAACTTATCTATTTCTTTTTTTGATACTAAGTCTTGAGCAAGTTCTGGATTTAATTGCATCCAAAAGTCTTTCTTATCAGTCTCAGTTAACTTATCTATATCTTCTTGTGGCATTTCAATAATATCTGCAAGTTGTCTTGCTGATTTTAATATTTCTTCTTGTTTTACACCTTTCACCTTTGTATATGTAATCGTACGTAAAGACTTATTATCAACTACTGGATTTCCTTCACGATCAAATATTTTCCCACGTGGTACAGAAAGGCCCACGGTTGCATTTTCTCTCTTCTCTACTTCATTTTTATATGTTTCTCCATCAAAAATTTGCACTTTCCCTAACTGAATAATAATGCCAGAAAATAATAAAAATACACAAAGGAATAAAATATTTAACCGGAGAGGTACTACTCTACCACTTTTCTTCTCTTGCTTTTTCACTTTGTCATAATCTCCTCCTTACAATATTTCAAATAATAATCACATTTCTATATTAAAAGTAATGTACAATTTCTATACATTGCTTTGTACAAATATTAATATAATGTTTAAAACTTAATAGAAATTAAAACAAAGGTAAAGAAAAGGTAAAGTTTACTAAATTAAATATAAAAAATACCCAATAACAAAAAGCTTAGTTTTCACTAATCGCTTTGTTATTGGGTATTAATTGATTTAAGAATTACTACTAGTGCGTATTGGTATACATTTGTCGTCACAATTAGAAAGAGATTGTTTACTTAGTACTTTCGGTAAGTAAATAGTTACTGTTGTCCCGACACCAACCTCACTCATGATACTAATTGTCCCTTGATGACTTTCAATAATTTTATAACTTAACATTAATCCAATACCAGTCCCTTTTTCTTTCGTACTATAAAAAGGTTCACCTAATCTCTTAATTCTTTCTTCAGGTATTCCTATTCCTTCATCTATTACATGAATAATGACACCATCATCATTTATTTCTTTTATGTGAATTGAAATTTCCCCACCATTTGGCATAGCTTCGATTGAATTTTGCAAAATATTAATAAATACTTGTTTCAATTGATTTTCTGAGCATTCAATAATTATATCTTTGTCATCCGTAAATAGTTCAACTTGAATATTTGTCATAATTGCTTTTGTATTCATTAACGATACGACATTTTTAAAAATTTGATAAATATTTTTCTTTTCTGTATTTATCTCATCTGTTTTAGCGATTGATAGAAATTCTTGTAGGATTGCTTCTATCCTTTCAATTTCAGAAAGCATAAGATCAAAATATCTTTCTTGATCTTCTTTATTAATTTGGAATAACTGTATAAAACCTTTAATTACAGTTAAAGGATTTCTTACTTCATGAGCCACGCCAGCTGCTAATTGACCAATTGCTGCAAGCGTATCTGATTTGTTTAACAATTCTTCTGTCTTTTTTCGCTCTGTAATGTCGCGTATAATAATCATAATTTTATCACGTAATAATGGTAAACACCTAGCTTCAAAGAAATCAATACTTCCATTAAGTGTGAGTGGATATTCTACAATTACATTCGTTCCTTTTTCCTTCACTTGATTAATGGCTTCCTGAAACTGCTGCGCTACTGAAGGTGGTAATACTTCGTAAAACTTTTTTCCCATAAAAGCTTCTGCGGGTACGTAAAACTTCGTAGGAGATCCTGCCTTGTAATCAATAATCGTGCCATCATCTTCTGTTAAGAAACATAAATCTGGTAAAGCTTTAAAAATTAATTCAAGTTCAGATGTTTGTTGTTTTAACTGCTCTTCTATCGCTTTTAAATGCGTAATATCTACACCAACAGCCCAATAACTATATCCTGTTACAGGAAACTGTTCTGATATATTCGACCACATTATTGTTTTGATTTCACCATTTTTACATGTTAAGTGCATTTCCCAATCTCTGAAATTTTTTCCACAAGTTAAAAATTTCTTTTGTATTTGCTGGCGATAATTATGATCAGGATACAATAATTGCAGTGCATTTGGATTTCCAATTATTTCTTCAGCGGTATAACCTGTTACGATTTCACATTCTCGGTTCCACAAAACAAAATCTCCATTATAATCAAGCGCATCGACCATAACAGGCATATTTTGTAAAATCGTATGTAGTTCCTCCTCTTTCCGAGAAAGCAACGTTGTATTTTTACTTTGAAATACCTTTATTGCACCATCTAAAATTAAACTTGAGAGCATTTCAAAGTATTTTTGACAACTGAAAATTTCACTTTTTTTGGACCATACAACAAAAGATCCTAAATGTTGATTGTATAAGAAAATGGGGATTTCAATCTTTGGAAGTTTACTCTTTTTTATCTCATTCATTCCGAATGAAAAAACACACTCTTTTTCAGCATCAAGAAGTTGATGTGATATGTTAGTTAATTTATAAAATTGTTCTGCCATGGTTTCTATTGTACTCACATCAATAAGTTCCATTAGCCGCGAATTCATTCTTTGTTCACCTCAATATGTAAAATTAATACAAATCTAAAATTCATACTTCTCCATTATACGAAGAAAGCTAGTGTAGGTATATAGCTGTAGAATAATTATTCGAACAAATTTTATCTTTCAATTAAAACAAGAAAAGAATATATATACTGAATACACCTTTAATTAGTATATATTTCGTTCATTCCTCATTTATTGTCTAGGTAACTTGAATTCCTCCTTACATTCACTTAATTTTCACTTGAGAGTCATACGCGTCACTAATAGCGGTATAAACATGCAATAAGTATAAAGTTCATAAAATATTCACATTTTTATGAAAAATATACACATTTATTCCAATATATTCTATATAATGAAATGTAATAAGGCTTCTATGAATCTCATAGAATACCTTACCCCTAATAAAAAGAAAAAAGAATCCATTTGGATTCTTTTTCTTTTTTTAATTACATTACATATTTATATAAAGCATGTGCCACACCATGTTCTTCATTTGATAACGTTTCGTATTTACACATTGCTTTTATTTCTTCAACTGCATTCCCCATTGCAATTGATATGTTCGCTTTTTCCATCATAGAAACATCGTTTAGCCCATCACCTATCGCTACAGTGTTTTCAGCCGGAATATTAAGATGTTCTGCTAAAGTATATAATCCATTCCCTTTTTGAGCATCTCGATGATTAATCTCTAAATTGTGCCAATATGAAGATGTAATTGCTAAATCTGTATTATGAAGAAATGTTTCTTTGAGTTTTTTTAATTTCTCAATTTCATAAGAAAATGGTAATAGTTTATGCACATGTATATCTGTTTCTACAATTGGTTTACAACTTTCCGCACTATGAAACGCTGTATGCTCAAGATATAATGCTGCGATTGTTTCTAACTCTTTCAAGTCGAAATTTTCTTTTGAATTCTTCACATACTCAATTTCATTACGTACACTCTCTACTCCATAATCTGGTACGTACACACCTTTATCAGTATAAAGCTGATAATATAAACCATTCTCTTCAAGATATTCTACAATTTCAAGTGCCTGCATATTTTGAATTGGATATCTCTTCATCATTTTTTTATCTTTATATATAAGAGCACCATTTTCCGCAATGATTGGACACTCTAAATCAACTTCTAACAATAATCGCTCAATGTCAACAATAGAACGTCCTGTACAAATTGCTACAACATGGCCAGCTTCTTGACATGTTCGAATTGCTTCTGCATTTTCTTTACTTATCATTTTATTCCCCGAAAGAAGAGTTCCATCTAAATCAATTGCGATTAATTTCATTATTTCTTCACCACTTTCTATAAATACACGAGTTCTAATTAATTATTAGGTATCGTTTTCATACAATCCTCGTGAGGTACTTCTTATTTATAATTTATGAAAAGCGTTTCAGGTCAAGAAATAATTAAAAATAAAATCCAAAGCTTTTCTTTTTAAAAAAGCTTTGGATTTTAAACTATGAATTATAACTAATGTATTTTGTCTCACACATGTACACATTTTTTTCTTCAGTTGGGATATATACTTTAAACTTTTCTAACCGTTTTCCATAGACATGAATCGTAATAACGCTTTCATTTTTGCTAATTTCAAGAATATGACAATCCGCTGGTGGAATTACTTTATCTGTTTCTCCTTCTCCCAAATAAAGATTTCCTGTATGTGTTAAATAAACAAGTGAATTTCCAAGTTGTTTCGTTTGTATAAAGTTCTGCACCATAATCCTTCCTGAAAAAACGCCTTCTACGCCCCATGTGCCGTCATGATCATGTAAAGGTGTAGATTGTCCATCTCTCCATACGAGAGCCAGTACTTCAAAACGTTTGAGCGGATCTTCATACAATAAATGTCGTGCATATTGAGTCAAATTGGCCTTCTGTTTATCTAACGGAAGCCATGTTTTCTTTTCTAAAAGTTCTTCTAGTAACTTTTCAATGCCACACACTATTTCTTCTTCAAATAAACCGTTTTCCATAAGATCTGTAACACCTTTAATAAACTTTTGAAATGATTTACTTCCATTACAAGTCAACATAAGAATCCTCCTCTACGTTTTATACAATTCCATATTAAGGTGATTACCGAAAACTCACAATTGAGAAACAAAAAACAAGATGCAAATGTATGCACCTTGTTAAGATTTTTATTTAGCTTTCAATCGAATAGGTAAGTATTTTAATGTTTGTTCATTTTCCAATATACATTTTTCTAAACAGAAAGATGGAGATAGCTCTATTTTTTCAAAAGCATTTATAAAGGTAGTTAATGCAATCTCAGCCTCTAAACGTGCAAGTGGTGCTCCTAAGCAAAAGTGAGGACCTTTCCCAAAGGTTAAATGCTTTTCATTTCCTGTTCGATGTACATTAAATTGAGAGGCTTGTGAAAATTTTTTCTCGTCTAAATTCGCTGCACTAACCCACGCAACAATCATCTGATCCTTTTTCATTAAAGAACCAAATATATTTGTATCCCCTGTAATCCTCCGGGCTAATGTAACAGGAAAGCGATAGCGTAATACTTCCTCAATCGCTTTTGAAATTAAGTTAGGTTCTTTTCTTAACTCTTCATAAATTCCAGGTGAATCTACTAAAAAGCAATAAAAGCTATTAATAATTAAATTTGTAGTGGTTTCATTCCCAGCTGCTAGTAAACCTAATGAAAAGGTTACAATTTCTTCATCGGTTAATCTTTCGCCTTCATATTCAGCTCGAATTAAATCAGAAATGATATCATCGGTTAAATGATATCTCTTTTCCTGAACAATCGGTAGAAGGTATGCTTTGAATTCATTTAATGCTATCCCTTTCTCAGCATCCAGATCATTAAACTTTTCTTTACTATACGGCATAAATAAAATATCAGACCATTCTTTAATTTTTTTACGATCTGTTGTTGGGACTCCTAATAAATCAGAAATAACGGTAACAGGTAAAGGTGCAGCAAACTGTTCAACGATATTAACTTCACTACATTTTTCGATATGTTGTACAAGTTCATCTGCGATAGCCTGTATTCGAGGTTTCCACTGTTCTAAACTTCTTGGAGTAAATGCCTTAGAAACAATGGAACGTACATTGCGATGTTCTGGTGGATCTGTAGAGTTTATATTTATTCTAGTTTCTAAAGGAGGGATTGAGAATTGTCTGCGCTCCCTTCTACTTGAAAATAAGCGATAATCTGATAAAACACGATTTACATCATCATATAAAAAAACATTCCATACATCCTGCTCTTCATCATAATGAACTGGGTGATTATCCCTCATCAAACGATACCATTCATATGGATTCCATAATTCTTCTTTTGTTTTCAGCTTTGAAATTTCATGAACTAAAATAACATTTTCAGGTGAAGCCATAGTTCTTTCCTCCCTTTTCTTTTACAATAAAAGTGATAGGTCGGCAGTTCAAAGTTGTATAAACTATCATATGTTATTTTAACATATACTAAAGGGGATTTTTCATTAGAGAACTTGAGAAATATATAAGGGGGATTTTTATGTACGTTGACATTTTACTACTAGCAGAATTAACGACCGGACCAAAACATGGATATGAAATCAAAAAAAATGTTCAAAATCGTTTAGGTGAGAATTTTGAATTAAATCACAACATGCTTTACCCTGCCCTTAGGCGCTTTGAAAATATGGGTGCTATAACGAAAAAAATACATAAACAAGTTGGAAAACCAAACCGAAATATGTACGATATAACAGAAACAGGAGAAGAAATTTTTTCTGAAATGTTACGAGAGTTTCCCGAAAAACTTGCGACAAATAATGCAGAATTTCTTGTTCGTATCGCGCTATTTGAAAAACTTGAATATGAAGCTAGAAAAGAGATTTTGACTGTACGTCAAAACGTACTACATAATCAACTTACCGCTATTCAGTCTCTAGAGGTTACCTCACCCTTTATCACTGAAGTCATTGAATTTAGTAAATCACGAATTGAACATGAATTGAGTTGGATTACATCACTTATGAAGAAAATATGAAAAAATAACAAAAAAAGCTAAAATTAATGAATGAAAATGATATTTATTATCAATAATATGATTAATAAAAGGGCAACCACGATTTGGCTACCCTTAAAGAATTTACACTTCTGGATCGAATGTTTTGCAATCTGTTTCTTCCGTTGTAGATGCATGTTTACCTTTATGACTTACTACGTAAATTGCCTCTGCACTACATTTATTACCGTTCGCCCAAAATTTACAGTTGTTTACTTCACATAAAACGTCTTGTGCCATAGTATCACACCTCCTTGTTCTATTATCATTAACAAAATTCGGAGGTATGATACTATTTGTCATCCATTTTTCATTCCCTTTTTAGCTTTCTTAATGGTTCAATATCTCCGCGTACAATAGCATCAATATTTCCAGTTATTTTTTCAATATCAAAATGCCACCATTGAATTTGCAATAATTCTTGAATTATTTCATTTGAAAATCTCTCTTTTATTTTATTTGCAGGGTTTCCACCAACAATTGTATATGGTGCGACGTCTCTAGTCACAACAGATTTAGCTGCAATGATTGCACCATCCCCTATTTTTATTCCGGGCATAATTGTTGTATCCATACCAATCCAAACGTCATTTCCTATAACTGTATCACCTTTATAAGGTAAATCAGACAAACTAGGTGTATACTTCTCCCACCCATTTCCAAATATATTAAATGGATATGCCGAAAATCCATCCATCCGATGATTCGCTCCGTTCATAATAAATTTAACTCCAGATGCAATACAACAAAACTTTCCAATAGTAAGACGATCTCCAAGAAATTCATAATGATGTAATACTCGATCTTCAAATGTTTCTCCATCTTTCGCATCATAATAAGAATATTCACCAACAAGTATATTAGGTTTTGTTATTATATTTTTTATAAATTGAACGTTTTGATTTCCTTCAATAGGGTATTTAACATTTGGATTAGGATTCATTTTGTACGGCACTTCCTTTACCACTTATTTCACTTTCTACCGCTATTACTGGCTTTAAATTGTATATAGGTAAAATAAACAATAATCCAATTATAAAAAGTAAAGACGTCCCTTCATACATCATACTTAATGAAAACATCTCTTTTAATGAGCCAGCTATACTCATCGTTACTACCATTGAACCGGTAAAAAGCGGACTTAAAATACCATTTACACGACCTATAAAATCGGTATCGCTATTTTGAATAATAAGCGTATTAATACCAATTTGGATACACGGAAGAGCTAAACCACTAAAAAGCTGCGCTGTAAGTGTCACCCATAAATTTGTAGAATATCCTATAATGCCAATACCAATTGCTTGACCAAGCATACCGATAATTAACATCTTTTGCGGAGCAACGTTTTTCGCAAATACCATTGCTAATGCTCCGCCAACAATCATTCCCGCACCATTTACTGTTAGTAGCCACTGTAAACTCTCTTTTGATAATCCTAACTGCTCAGTCACAATAAATATACCTAATGGCTGAATTAATCCTATACCTAGTCCTGCAGCCATAAAACAAAGCCCTAGCAAAGTTAATGCTTTTTTCTTTTTGACATACTTAATACCATCCTTCATCTCCTGCAACAGAGTGATACCTTTCTTTTCTACGTCGTTTTCAAGATCTTTCGGAAGGAATAACAATACAACTGCCGCAAGTAAAAACGAGATACCTGTTATGATGATTGAAATATAAATTCCAAAACTATGAAAGATAAATGTCCCTAGTATTGGTCCTAATACCATAAATATTGCAAATATCGTTTGATATATAGACATTGCTAATTGAATTTGTTCCGTTGATAAATGTTGTTTAAACAATTTCATTCCAGATGGTTGTGAAAACTGTGAAAGGATTGCAGAGATGAGTGTCACAAAAAACACAATTTTCCACGTTCCAAACATAAGCGTAATTAATACAGCGAATACTGAAATGGAACTTAACGTTTCACACCATATCATTGTCTTCTTTGGCTTCCACCTATCAGCAAAAGTACCGCCAATAAATGAAAAAATAAAAATTGGAGCGAATTCAGCAACTGAAATCATCGAAATAGCAAAAGCATCACCTTTTGTCATTTCCATTACATATAGTAATACCGCAAAGTTTCGAACCCATATTCCTATTTGTAAAAATAATGCTGATGCTAAAATCCCTTGAACAAACCGATTTTTTAATACTTGTGATACCCCATTGTTTTGTTTCGTTACTACATTTGTCGACATAAAAAAGCCTCCTATTTCATGTTCTGAACAGGAGGCAGCACAAATCATATAAAAAGACTATATATTCGCAGAGCGAAATACATCCCTTTTCTATAAATGTACAGACTAACCCTATTCAGAAGAATATTTCGTTTTTTAACGAAGATCTCTTACAAATAGAATTAGTTGATCATTGGGATGTCTTCACCCTTCCGTTTCGAATTTAAATAACACATACATACTCTATGTAAATCATTTTCGATGTATGCATGTCTCCTTTTAACTATTCTAGAAAGTTAAAGGCAATTCCTCTAAAGAACGCATTAAATAGTTACCTTGCCATTTAATTTCTTCACGATTCCCTTTTATTTTTAGTTCAGGCATTCGATTAAACAAATTAGTAATAGCAATCTTTGCTTCTAACCTCGCAAGTGGAGCTCCTAAGCAGAAATGGCTACCATGACCAAACGCAATATGACGATTATTTTCCCGAGTAATATCGAATACTTCTGGGTTTTCAAATACAGTTTCATCACGGTTTGCAGAAGCTAAGGCAATGACAACCATATCTCCTTTTTCGATTGTTCGGTCGTGAATTTGAAAAGGTTCCGCTGCCCATCTTGCAGTTGTAACCTCAACTGGAGAATAATAACGCAATCCTTCCTCAATAGCCGAATCAATTAGTTTTGGATTATCTTTTAATAACTGTAATTGATTTGGATTTTCAAGAAGTGCTAATACCGTATTTGTAATTAAATTCACTGTCGTCTCGTGACCTGCTACAATTAATAGCATTATCATTGAATATAGTTCCCGAGCGCTAAGTTTATGCCCTTCACTCTCTGCAAGTATTAAAGCACTCACTAAGTCTTCTTTTGGCTCTTTTCGTTTCATATCAACTAAATATTGAAGATATGTAATAAACTCAGATAGTTGTTTTTCGGTCTCTTTTATTTCTTCAGGTGTTTCTGGTGATGCAATAACAGCATGAGACCAAATTCTAAATTTCGCTTGATCTTCTTTTGGAATACCGAGCATCTCACTTATTACAATAATTGGTAACGGAAATGAATAATCATCCACAAGATTTAATGTACCTTTTCGCTCTATATCACTTATCAAATCATCTGCTATTCTCTCAATTCTTCCGTCTAATTGTGCAATCATCTTCGGTGTAAAAGCTTTTTGAACTAAAGATCGTAAACGACTGTGGTTAGGTGGATCTGAATTTAGCATATGTGTTGTTAAGTGGTCACTATTATCAACGGAAAGATACATGTTCTTTATATCTTGAGAAAACACATTTGTCCAATCTTTTTTTAAACGATTATCTTTTAAAAGTGGCAGAGCATCTTCATATCTAGTAATGAGCCATTCTTTACCGATTTCAACTTGGTTTACAAATAATATAGGTTGTTTTTTTCGCGATTCTTTATAAATTTCATACGCATCTTCTTTAAACTGAGCTGAAGCTAAATTAATGCCATCCTCTATGCTTAACCCAACTTTGTTTTTCATTGACATTGTATTCCCTCACTCTCATTTGTTTTTGAAAACCAACCCAACATATGCATTATACTCTAATAAAAACGTGAAAATTGTAAATTTTTAATCAAAATCTTACTTCGTATATTGAAAAATTAAAAAGTGAGAGAGTAAAATCGTTTCACTCTCCCACTTCTCTTTATGCGAAGCACATAAAATTACTAATTTGTTGATAGCGATAACTTACTTTACGACGACGACCACCTTGCCACGTGTAACCTGACACTCCATTTCTTCTCACTTCAGTCGGAAAAAACCATAAGTCCCTTCCGAAAGGACCAGGACGATGTAAGCGTAAATAGCCCCATCTTCCTAGACAGTTACACATCCATGATTTCATATTACCTGGTTGTGCCGGAGAAGCAAATGTAGACGGTAACGACGGCGCCTGTGACGGTGGTGGTGACGTTGGAGCATCCTCCGCATCATCTGGTCTATAGTCTTCTTGTTCAATATCTCTCACTTCATTTGTAGGTTCATACGCGTAGTTTTGTGGATTGTAATACATCGCTTGATCATATGGATAATTTTGTTGGTTATACATATTAACAAATCACCTTCTTTTCATTCATTACCTTTACCATTCATATGTGATATGCCCTCTCTGCGAAGCTTATGTATAGCCCAAATTCAACTTAAAAAGCTCGTATTATTAAAAATACGAGCTTTTCAAAAATAGAATGTGTTTATCATTTCCTTAACTTCACACTATAAAAACGCATTTCATCTAACGAACCTTCAAATTCAAATAATTCTTGTTTAATTAATTGTTTCAAGCGATACTCTAAGAAAGTATCTCCAACCAATTGTTCAACAAGACCAAGCGCTTCACCAATTACTCTAGGAGCTTTGAGGAACTCTCGATCAGCACCCACACTTTTCGCGCATTCAATTATAAATTGATCAAAATAATCTTCTTGTACAGAATGCACTTCATTTTCTTCCCACACTCTTAAACATTCAATGCTTTCCGATAATCTATCCCACTCATGTTCAAAATTCATGCGCTTCTCTTCAGTTAAAAAAGGTAACTTTACAAAACTTTTTTGGAATAGAGCTAAACTTTCAGGTGCTAATTCTCCCGTTCCACGAATATCATACTCTTGTTTTAATAATTCTCTACTTGCTTCAGACGTATTAATAATTCTAATGTTTTTCTTATCCTTTAATTGTGCCATTACAAAACTTAAGCCTACATGTTCATGTGCATTATCAGCCTTCCAAATTGTAATAGGCGTTTCAACAGGAATAGTATGTAGTTCTTCTATAGTTGCTATAAATCTTGATAAATATTCTTCTTCAAAATAACTATCATAAGCAGTTAAGTTATTTATTAACCACTTCTGTCTTGCTAGTTGCCCCTCATTCGTATGCAACCTATATATCGGTCCAATTGAAAAGAATTCCGAAAAAGCAACAACACTCTCTTCAAATAATTCTTCTTGACTTAACATATATTTTAAGCAACCAGCCGTTGAATCATCAAAAGCAATATGTATGTGCGTACTTTCTTTTACATTCCTTTTATAAGTAGGATTACTTGTTAATTGTTTCGGAATATCTATCAAATTTTTAATTGTATCTTCACTGTAGTTTTCTTCTAATAAGTTTAACTGTATGAGAATACTTTGAAGTAAATCTTTAGCCTCATCTTCGTACATATCCTCTACAGCATTTTTAATTTTATCTATCACACAAATCCCTCTATTCATTTCAAAAATAACGTAGATTATAGTGTATCATTTTAGTATAGTTCTTTAAAGTCAAATCCAGATTGCTACAGCAATCTGGATTTTCAACAAAAGCTTTCCTTATATTTTTGAATTGCTAAATATTTTACTTTGAAAATCTTTGTATCTAAATGTATAATTATATAAAAACAAAAATATAGGAGCTATATTTATGGATAAAGTACTTACAAATTATAAACATTACTTAAAAAATTGGAGATTTATATTTATTTGCATACTACCTACTATCGCCTTATTCGTTACTTTCTATGTCATCTTCGAACTACTGTTTCATCAAGATTTCTACTTATCTAACTTAATTTCTGCTATCATATTATTTTTAATATTTATTAACGTTAAAGATAAATTTAAAATTAAAGGCTAAAAACACTATTTCAAAATAGCCCTTTATTATTGCATCCTACTATAAAATAAGGCTCGTAGTAGATTTTCATAAAAAATAAGAGCACCCTGCAATTGGCCGCTCTTATGTGATTAGAGGTTTTTTCTGAGTATTAAGTAGGACACGAAGATCTTGTCCTACTACATAATATATGCTTGTACTTATTATTTCGTGCATGTATTAAGCACCATGTTCAGGTACTTAATATATGCATAATCATTGCTATAAAATCTACTCAAATATTTACTGTACGATTATCATATTTATAAATTAAAAAACATCCCCAATGGATGTTTTTTATCTAACATTTTAAGCTTCCATAAACTTAGCCGGTACACCAATTTTTTCAACTACAGAAGATATATTAGTAGGATTAATCATTACATTTTCAATACATACTAATTTATTTTCTAATATCCCATTCTCTGCAGTAATAAGTTCTTCAAACCGATCTAAAGTCATTGAGAATTTATGTTCACTTCCACCATTCATACTAACTTTTACATACTTCATAGTGTCACCGCCTTTCATAATAATTTACATTTCGACAAGAAGGCGCTTACATCCTTTTTATTTACCCTTAGATTTCTCACGTTTACATGTATTTTGAGAAAAGCAGCTACTATTATTTACTCACAAAATTATTGCTAATAAGAAAGATAAAGATAAAAATGCACAAAGTGGAATATATAAACCGGTATCCATTCTAGCAAAGTGTGTATCTTTTTGTCGTTTAAAGATACCAAAATAATTAAACTCACCAATTACTCTAATAGAAAAGACGATCATACAAATCCAGGAACCGACTTGAATAATAACATTAGGAACTGCAAAATGAAAAATTTTTGCTTGTTGCAACAAAATTATTGCTGCCATACTTAATAATAATGCAATGAACAATGTCATTCCGGCGCGAGGTGTAAACGCCTTTTCCCCTGATTTAGTTGGAATAACACTATTTGTCCCCCAATTACCTCCGAAAGCCCAATATACATGTAAAAAGCTAACTAAGAATAATATACAAACAGATATATATGTAATGATAAGCATTTTATCCTCCCCTTATTTTAGTTCCTATCTATAAAATATGCTATTCCCCTCCGCAATAGCAACCTTCATTTCATTACATAAAAAAACCGTAATGATTCATCAATATTAAGATAAGTCATTACGGGGTTATTAAACTTCATTATGCATTATACCTATTTCTTCGGCGTTCCATCCTTGTTTGACCTTGAACTGCATTTTCTTTGTATGGATCTATTTGCTCTGTCATTTCATATGTTGCAACTGGTTCTTCGTACTTATACTCATGGATTTTTTCTGGCATTTTACTTTTAGATTCTTTTCCACCAAACTTAAATAGTTTTATCCTTAATTTCGGTAATCTTGGAAGACGAATCTTAAATGATAATCTTTTGTGTTTCTTTTTTGGTCCAAGTAGATTTATATTTTCTTTATTATTATCTTTCTCTTTGCGGTGAATGAACATCGCGAGTAATCCTCCTATTACAAGTCCTCCAATTAATAGTAATATATATACATAATGGCTTGTCATTAAACTCGTTATGCGTTCAAGTATGACTAACGACTGTACTTCTTTTATATCCCATAGTAAAGCGGCCCATAATGAGAATAAGCCCAAAGTAAGTCCATATGTACGAAAACGGAATAAACATGGAATTAACGCGACACATGCAGCAATTTTCGCATTTGCTATGATTGAGCTTGTTGCAATATCCTGATGCCAAATAACTAACAGTAATGTTATAAATGGCGCATACGCTATCCAGCTGCATATACGTGAATACATCTTTTTAGCAAAATAACTACCGAAACTAGTAAAAAATAAAAGCCCTCCAATATATATAGATTGTTCTAGAGGGATTTGCTTTGTAAGTCCTGCAATTGGAAAGAGGCCGCTCAGTAGCATTAAGAGCACATCTAATTTCTTCACAATTCCCCATTCCTTTCAAATTTTTTCAATTAATAAAAATCGTTTTTCCATATGAAATAGTTTTTGTATTTCTAAAAAACATATTAATCCTGTCTGCACATAAAGTAAATATGTAAACGAAAAGATACTTGACAAAGGATATCCTTATTTACATAAAAAAATGACAAATCCTGATCGATATAACGAGCAGGATTTGTTTACAAGTATTTAAAGTAGAATAATTGAATCTTTCTTTTCTACTTTTACTACATCTACATCCAATTCATCATTAAATTCTTTAAACTCTCTTGCATCTATGTCAGTAATATAACTCTTTATTATCTTTTCCATATGCATGGAATATGTCATGTGTACATTCTTTTTCGAAAGCATACTAGAATTACAGCACATGTAATGTATCATTTTAGCGATATAATCCCTTTCTACAGGTTTTACACCTAATGGTAGAATTTCAAGTATATATCGCTGAAAAATCTCACTACAATTAAGTGAATATTCACCAGTGCTATAATACATCCCTTTTTGATCTGCATATAAGCCAATGCTATCTAGAGCATCATCAGATTCTATTACACCGTAACTTGGTACATCAAAACCTGTATTTATTCTAATAATATTTAAATTTGGAACCTTTAACACCTCTGGAACAATATCAGGTAAAATATCTATATTAATTTCTTTATTTTGTAACTCTTTTATCCAATATTTTCTCAAATTTGCATCTACAATGAAGTAAACTTGTTTATTTTTTTCTTTTGCATATTGTACAATTTCCATTAATGTTTCGAAAACATATTGTTTAAAAAGAGCTCCCATATCATTTCTCTTTGATGGTTGTGGTAAAAATGCATTATGTTTATTTATATTTAATAATACGTAATCAATCGTTTGCCACTCTGTACTCCCATATAATTTATATAAAATTTCTTTTCCTTTTATTTTTGAAAAAATAGGTAAGAAATCGAATTTCGATATTCGTTCAATTGATAAACTAACATATGTACAAGGTAGATTTATCTTATTCCAACTACGCCTCAAAAATCCTTTTTGTTCTAATAGACTAAAAACACTATTTACAATTGTTTTACGAGATACATTTTGGCCTATAAATAAATTAATAAATGTTGAAATACGGTTTGTTCGTGCAAATCCCTCTCTAATGATTTGTTTTGGATCAATTTTTTCGCGTCCATCACAATTTTTCATCGCGATTAATGCTAATGTCGCATCACTGCGCTTACCCGCGGTAGCATAGACAGCTTTCTTAACATCATCTACAAGATTTGTTTTATATTTTTGGCAATATTGCATTTTATATGGATTTTGTAACACCTTTTCAATATTGTATCTCACAATCTTTAATAACACTGGAAAATCTGTATTCAATACATAAAAATTTTCACCAACTTTAGTCAAAACAATTTCGCTATCAAGTAATGCTTGTTCTATTTCCAGCGCTATATTTTCAGACCAAACTTCTAATATTAATGTCTCTAATCCTTTTGGTGCAAATAAAGGAAATAATTCATTTTTGTTATTTGTAGCTACCTTTTTACATTCTGGAAGTATTGTGAAATAAGAGAATTTACGCTGAAATTCTTTAAATAAATACTCTCTTTCCTTTACTGTTATACCCGGTTCTATTTTAGTACCTTGAACTTTATAAATTCTCTCATTGTATGGAAATAACACCCTTTTATTTTCTCCTACAATATAATCTTTCGGATATTGGAGAATATGGTCTAAATCCACCTCTCCCCCTATTTGAAAATCATCTTTTAAATTTCTAAATATCTTAATCCATTTCATGCCGGTTGTAGCTTGTTGTATTTTTAGTTTTACAAACCGTATTTTTTTATTATTTGACGCAAACTCTGAGGTAGAAATCAATATCATGCCTCGTTTTCGTCTTAAAAGTAAAGGAATATCTGGATGATTATATTCTTGATATTAAGGCTGTTTTTATAGGCATTTCGTATAAGTGTGATTTAACTGATAAAAGCTATTTTCAAAGACGACATATTAGCGATAATTTATGTCTATTTCGAATAGGTGTTAGCAAGTTCGTTTGCAAACTTGTTAGCACTTTTTTATTTCTTCTATTGCACTTGTCCTAAAAATAGATACACCTCTTTTATCCGTTTTTTTATCCTTGTAAATATCCTGTTATATCGGTGTTTTCGCTCATAACCTTTTCTAAATGTTTTCAATCTTTTTCTACAAAGTGGAGCAAATGTGGGGCATCACTATAAAAAAATGAATCTACTAAGATAGAGAGTTAAGGCATTAGAAGGCGAAAATCAACAGTTAAAATCCCAGTTAAAGAAAGATTTAGGAAAAGTTTATGAAAATTTATAAGTAAAAAAATCCGACTCGTAAGACTAGAGTCGGATTTTTTGAATAACAATTTTCACATGCATTAATAATATGCTTTTAATTTTTCAAAATTTACGCTTAACACCTATATAGAGGTGTTAAGAAATACTACAGATACCATACTATTAGAAATATTTCGATCCAAAAATACTGAAAGCGCATCCGTCCGATTAATAGGATTACCTGGAAGGTTAGTTGTCCAGGTGACTGAAGCGTTTGGTGTTATTACATAAGGGGCATTGTTGGATACTTTAACAGGCTGTGGGCCAATATCGGTAGGCCTAATTGTAAATATTATTGTACCTGTAATACTAGCGGTTACTGTAAAAGTAATTGTAGCAATGATATTACCTATTGGAGGAGTGGCTGCATTATTAGGTACGTTTTTGCATACTTGAAATTGATAGGTATTGGCTTGTAAGTTATTTGTATTTGTAGATATGGCAAATCCAACTATTGATCCATCACCTCCTACTGTATATGGAATTGTCGCTGATTCAGGGCCAGGTGATCCTACTAGTATTTGAAATCCGGCGTTAGAGCCACCATAAATAACTTCTTTTGTAGAGCTAGTAGAAACGGGACCTGTGGCTCCTGTAGCTCCCTGAGATCCAGTTGGCCCTTGAATCCCTTGGAGTCCTTGAGGTCCAGTGGGTCCAGGAATACCTTGGATACCTTGGATGCCTTGGATACCTTGAAGTCCAGTTGGGCCAGTAGGTCCAATAGGTCCAATAGGTCCTGGATTACCTTGGATACCTTGGATACCCTGAAGTCCAGTCGCACCAGTTATTCCAGTGGGGCCAATAGGCCCAATAGGCCCTGGATTACCTTGGATACCCTGAATTCCTTGAATCCCTTGAGGTCCAGTGGGTCCAGGAATACCTTGGATACCTTGGATACCTTGAATGCCAGTTGGGCCAGGTGCCCCTGTAGGTCCAGTTGGGCCAGTCACTCCGGTTGATCCTCCAGGTGGCCCTGTAGGTCCAGTTGGGCCAGGTGGCCCTCCAGAAGGTCCGGTCGGTCCGGTCGGTCCAGGTGGTCCTCCGGAAGGTCCGGTCGGTCCAACAGCTCCAGAAGGTCCAGTCGGCCCTGCAGAACCTGGGACGCCAGGAATACCTTGAGGTCCGGTTGGTCCAGGAATACCTTGAATACCTTGAATACCCTGAACCCCTTGAATGCCTTGAATACCTTGAAGTCCAGTTGGCCCGGTTATTCCAGTGGGGCCGATAGGTCCAGGAATGCCAGGAATACCTTGAATGCCTTGGATACCTTGAAGTCCAGTTGGGCCAGTGGGGCCGATAGGTCCAGAAATCCCAGGAACCCCTTGAGGTCCAGTAATACCTTGAGGTCCAGTAGATCCTGGGTCACCTTGAATGCCTTGAATGCCTTGAATACCTTGAATACCTTGGACACCTTGAGGTCCAGTTGGCCCTGTCGGTCCAGGTGGTCCTGGTGGTCCACCTGATGATCCAGTGGGTCCAGGCAGTCCAGTAGGTCCAGTTGGCCCTGTCGGTCCAGCTTCGGGGATGGGGAATGCACAAGGAAATGGTATATGATTGCACTTATGGAATTTATCCATTTTACACCTCTCTTAGAAAGAAAAATTTAGTCACTATATAATCTATGTAGTAGTAAAAATTGCGATCTAATTAAATAGTGTACAGACAAGTTTGATGTTGAGAATTTCAAACTTTATTCAAAGGGTAGTTGCTATTTGATGAGGATAATATCGTATTGAGAGGGGAAATTGCACGTACGTTATATGTTACGCTTATTTTGTCCTAACGATTGGCAATGAATAAAAAAAGCGTATATCATTACCGCCACAGATAATCAAATTTGGAAGTTCAGAATCTTATCTTCCGTATATAACAGCATCTTTTTTAATTAATATAATTGAATCGGGATAATTTAAATAGTGTGGGTGAACCACTTTATATTTTATTCATAATAAGGGCTTGTCACATGCCCATCAACTTAAGTAAACAAATACACTCCAAAACCATAAAATGAGCTTTTGGGTTACAAGTTAGCACAAAATTTCGTTGTGGGGATACTAACAAATTTTAGCTTGCTGGCTATGTGGTACCGCCAGCATTTCGGAAACCCCCATGCTAAGCAACAAATACAATAAGTTGCTCATATGGACAGCTCATTTACATAATTCCTGTTATCGAAATTCAATGTATCTAGAAATTCATAAAAATGCTTTCCAGATCACTTAGCTGGAGGACATTTTTTGTTCACATGATTCTCGATGTAGGAAATGAATAAATATGATCTACTTAAAATTAGCTCCCGCTCTTAGTAATTGGATAACTACTTAAAACCGAAAAGGAATTTGCCAATTTTGTTGCAAAACTCAATGGTGGTTCAACAGATTGGAGATGAATATACATAATCAATGGTTTCATATATAACCAATGATTATGTAAGGCGCTAACAATAATCCCTTGTTGAACAATTGATTGCATAAATAAAGGAATTTCTTCTTGTAAAATAGCGATTTCTCCATAGTTCAACGCATTGCCCTTTTGATCTAACGATCCTAAAGATACCCCAACCGGTATCACCGAGGTGCTTGGTCGTTCTTGAACAAACACTTTAATATTACGACGCAATGAAACAGAACAAACACCCTGATTTATGTTGCTTTTTCCATTAAGAATTTTAGCAAATTGTTCACAAAGGAAATTAAGGTTGTTCATAAATCTGATACCCCTTTCTTATCAGATAAAAGTTACTTCATAAGTATAATACTCGTCCATTAGCTTTTATAGAAGTAATTTAAGAAACTCTTATTTAGATAATAAGAAAACACTCCACATCATATTCACTTCTAATTTAATTTAAAAACACCAAAAATATATTTTAGGGACGTTCTTAAAATATTAATACCTGTCGGTACATGATTGTTTTTCCTCAAAGAAATCACCAGTTTAAAAAATTATGATTTTCTGGATAGGTTAGAGTGATACAGGATTTTGTAGGTAGAAAACATATCCCGATAATTCAAATCAGTTCATATTTATCTAGTTAATACTCTTTAAGGGAATCAAATTTCTTTTTGATAATTCATATTTTATTCGATTTCAAAAAATGTACTCCTTATTAAAACATTCAACATCATTATATTTCCTCTTACATTCATGTCTCTTTTTATCTCTTGAGAAACTTGTCAACAGAACCGAGATTAATTCATCTACATGAACTATTTAATGCTATTGAACATAATAAATTCTTTTACAATGATACATACTATCCTTATATAAATTATTATAATACGAACATGCAATCCTAAAAGGAGGCGCTACTTGTGTCTGAACATATAGAGATTATTTTGAGAACACTGTTATCTTTCTCGATTTTATTTATCGGAGCTAAAATATTAGGTAAGCAAATTATCGCTGAAATGAATACCTTTGATTTTATTGGTGCTATCTCTATCGGAAGTATTATTGCAAATTTAGCATTTAATTTAAATGTAAAAACTCATCATGCAGTCATCGCTTTTCTTATTTTAGTATTTATCATTCTAATGGTTAGCTATATATCCATGAAAAGTCGGATAGGGAGAAAAATATTTGCTGGAAATCCGACAGTCATTATTGAAAATGGGAAAATTCTAGAAAATAATATGCGGAAAATGCGCTATTCTCTAGATTATTTAAACCAGCAATTAAGAGAGAATGGTATTTTCAACATTGAAGAAGTTCTTTATGTCGTAGTTGAAACAAATGGTAAGATATCTGTTTTGAAAAAACCTGAATATCGTAATGTTACAAAACAAGATTTGAATATACAAATAAAAAAAGAGTCTAAACTCCCCATCGAGCTAATTATGGATGGAGAAATTATGACAGAAAACCTAAGGCAAAACAATCAGACAGAGTTAGGGTTACAATGTGAACTAAAAAAACGTAACCTTCACTACAAAGATGTTACATATGCTGTACTTGCAGCAAATGGAAATATTTATATTGATACATATAAAGATAACATTGCTTCTCCAATGGACCAAGAATAGGCTATTTCTTCTAAAAATACATGTGAACATATCGTTGTAATTCTTCCGCAAATGTTTGTAGTTCATCTTGAACGATCCATAAGAAAATATCATCCTTTCTAATCTAGCTTGTTTAGAAAACATAACATTTTTTGATACTTGCGTGGTATTAAAGTTTCTTAAGTTAATGGACATGTAATGAGAACCCATCGCCCTCAAGCTAAAATTTTATAAACACCAGAATGAAAGTTTTTGTCTTTTACGGTACCAAAGCTTATTTTTATTATTTTGGTGACAACTTGCTCTGTTAGCCTGCTGGACATGTGTCTGTATCCCTAACTGATTTCTTAAATTTATTGTTACACACCTTGTTTAATACTTAGACATAATATATAACATTTCATTTAAATATATTAAAAGAGGTGAATTATTGTGATGAATTATTATCTTAACAGCAACAGAGTAATGGCTGGGAGCATTACAATTCATTCAGCACAACCGACAATACATGCAATGCATCATGCATTGTTGTATGCAATGCAACAATGTTGCCCTGAAGCTATACATTATTATCCAACTATACAATATACACATCAAAGTATATATCCATATCCAGCTGGATTTAGAACAACTCCTTATCATTAAAACTCATCTTGTTTTTGAGTGTGAGTGCGGGGTTCATAAATACGGAAACCTTATCTATGAAATTTGGAAAAAGAGAAATAAAAACATCCGATTATCTTGAAAACTCGATGAAACCTATATAAAAATCAAAAGAAAATGGTGTTATTTATATCGTGTCATTAAGTTTGATAAACTAAAAAAGCCGCCTCAAGGCGGCTTTTATTTTTGTTAATCAAACTATTCTTTTGTTTTATTTTTTAATGTACTCGTACCACCAGTCTCTTTCATCCATCCAAGCTGTAATCTTATCAAGCTCGCCATTAGGTAGTACTTCAGTTTGTAAGTACGCTAAACCAGTTAATGGATCAGAGACAACCTTCCCTTTTGTTCCACGCTCATTCATAGCATTTACGACTTCCTGAACCAGTGAAATGCCAAACCCACCAGATTTAACGTATTGATAGCCACCATTAGCAACAGATTGTTCTGTTTGTTCCTCTCCTGTAAACCAAGATAACGGTTTACTTCCAATCAATTGGTTCAAATCACACTTACCGATACCAGGTACATTACCTGTCTCTGTGTATTGCCAAATATCGCATGGATAAGCTGGCTTGTTACCACCATAACGAGGAATCCAAACAAAGTCAGCCTTTACATTTGCCATTCCAAACGGAGCATACATATGGTGGCCAACATATAAACCAACTTTCTGAGCGCCTAATCGGCGTAATTCATCGATAAACGCTTGTGTACCGACTCTCATATCCTCCATTGTTTTTACTTCCACATCAGCAACCCAGAATGTTGCGTCCTTGTCTCCACGATTCCAGAAGTCTCGAGCTTCTACACGTGCGTCATTTTCAGAAACGAAACGACAGAATGCATAGTTCCCAAAAGAAATGCCGTGCTGCTTCATAGCTTGTACATACCCTTTATATAATGGATCTACATAATTTGAACCATCTTGTACACGAGCGATAATAAAATCAATGTGTTGTTTTGCTACAGGCCAATTAATATTACCATTCCATTTTGAAATATCTACAATGTGTCCCATTATTGAACATCTCCTTTTTTTTCTTCTTGTTTTTGTTTACCACCTAAAATTTCAACTGCATTTGTTAGAGGTTGCGGCAACGGAATACCCATACGACCAGCATTTTCTAAAAGTGAAAGTAATTCATTACCCATGAAGAAGAAAATTGTTGCTTCACGCATAGCACTATTGCTTCCAAGTGCTGTATCTAACTGAGTCGCCACTCCAACCAAAAGAAAAAGCACCACCTTTTTAGCGATGCCCTTAAAACCAACTTTACTTTTCAACTCTCCGTTATATCCTGCTGCGCATACTCCTGTTAAATAGTCGATAGCTGCCATGATAACTAGAACTTTCAATGTTGTATCCCATCCTCCCAGAAAGTATCCGCAAAAACCGCCGAAGGCTGCTACAAATGTTTTCATTAATACATCAATACGATCCATCTTTTCACTCCTTATTTATAATAAAAAAGAGAGACGCTTGTCCCTCTTTCAATAAGTACTTTTATTTTAAGGTTTTATATCATTCCTTTTAATATTAAACCCAAAACCGACATTGTGATTGCGCTAATAATAATTCGTAAAATCCAAGTTGTATTCATACTAATCTTTTCTAATTGCTTATTAATTGTAGCGATGTCTTTCTCATTAATTGTTGTGCGAGTTTCTAAATTACGAATATCACGCATAATTTCTTTTTGTTCTGCTTTTAAACTATCGATTTTTACATATACATCTTCCAATACATTCACATCCTTTTGTCATCTTAATAAAGCAATCTTTATATGATATGAGACAACCTTATTCATGGTGAATACATCGTAGGAATTTCCATACAAAAGCCGTATTTTGTACAAAATAAAAACAGCTTATGGCTGCTCTGGTTTCTTATCATTTAAATTTTGAAGTAACAGTTGTTCTAAAACTTCAATTCTACGGTTCATTTGTTTATTTTCTTCTTTTAACTCTTGAATTTCAGCATCTTTCGCTTGTTTTTCTTCTTGAAATGCCTTTATTTGAATTGCTACTGAAGAATATATTTCAGCTGCATTTCTTGTTTTTGTAACAAAACACTCAGGAGTATTTTCATCATCTGCAATCCACCCATAGTGAGTTTCTATATCGTTTGTTGTAAGAATTTGGTCCCCTTCAACACGATTCATTCGCTTCTCATACAAGTCTTCTATATCTGTTTTCAAGTTGTATTGTTGGATTTGAAGTGCCATAATTTTTTCTATTGCGCTAAACTGCACGTCACGAATATTTGTTTTGTATTCACGTTTCGATGCCGTTTGAAAAGCTGATGCTGTAACAGCGTTATATGCACTTCCTGACCCATTTTTAACCTGAAGTGTTGTATATCCATCAACGTTACCGTTTCGTAGCATTACTGTTTGGAATCGAAGGTCTGTTTCAGCGTTGGGCGTTGCAACTATATCAAGCATATTTTTTCCTTTTAAGTTGAATACAATGGAAGACTGACTGTCCATCCATACGGATTTAGATCCACCTTTTAACGTTATTCCACCAGCAGAGTCTACCCAAAATGCGTTCGATGGATTAGATACTGTGAAGGTAGCACCGTTGGCTACTTCAACCCAATATGATCCATTTTTTGCATACTGACTTATACCTTTGCCAGAAGTGATAATTGTATGCCCACCAGAATTGACCTCTGTATTCTGATTACTTTTCATAAACAAAGCCCCACCAGTAAGAATATCTACGTGGCTAACAGAATCTAAACGAATTGTATTAGTATAAGCACTCAATTGTTTATCAGACCTTAGGGTGACTCCGTTATTACCAGTAATATAAATATAGTTATCTCCATTAAGAGATACATCCCCTTTTGTATCCACATTTAATTTAGCGCAATAATGTGGAGTTTGATCCGCATCATAACCTTTAACAATACCAAAGCTACCAGTATAGTAATTTTCTCCTTTCACTGGGAATTGAGATATTGTTAAAGTACCATCGCGGAAACGTGATGTATCCACATCATCATGCATAAGTATTGTTGGTTGTATTTGGCTATCAACAGCTCTTTTGTAATAACCAATAAACATTCGCGTTAAATTCGATTCCATCAAGCGTATGAATTGTTTTTGGATGTGTACATAGTTAGTACCGTTGTCTGTCCGTACTGTAGAACCAACTATCTCTCCACCACGTACTAAGTTACCGTTTAGTACACCCGTTGTAATGAAATCAGCGACAATCCTTCCATCCATTGTGATTGCCGTATTATAGGGTCCATTAATGCCTGTGGAGGAATAACCAAATCCATTGATATTCCATTGCCACACTTTTTTAGCGGTTCTTTCATCAGCTGTATCCATAATCAAAATTCTTTCTGGATATATACGAACATGGCCACCGAAACCGCTATTGATTAAATTCGTAGCATTTTCGCGTGATTGTTCTAATATTGATTTTTCCATTCCTTTAACGTTGTTTTTAATACCATTGACGCTATCTCTAATATCATTGAAGTTATTCTCAACATTATCAACTCTGTCTGTTATATCAACAAATGACTCTTTAAAATTGCCTAATGTCAATTCGATATACTCTTCATTGATCGGGTCGTATTTGTAATGATTAACTTTAGCTTCAATTTCGAAACCGTCTTCTTCATGTATAACTGTTACTGTATCTCCCATATATACACGTTGTAATACCGCCAAATCTTTATACTCTTCAGTTTGAGATAGCTCTTGAAACTCTACTTTATATGTCGCTTTTGGATAATCAACATGTTGTTCATCGTACATTTTTTTTGCGGCATTGCGTAACATTTCATATGCTTGTGGTAACGGAACTGCGTCTTCGTCGTCAGCATAATCACCAATAGCTGCTTTAATGTGTTCAAATTCAACAACTCTAATTTTAGGTTTAATATATTTACTAGCGTTATAGCTTTCCACGTACTTTTCTGGTAACAGTAGTCCATCAAAACCTTTAGGCATCATTCGAGTTATAACACCTTGCCAATCAACATCGCCTTCATATCCTAATAAATCTTTTTTGTGTTGAATAACAACACCGCGATCTTTTCCACGTTCTCTTAGCATGTGGACGGTGAAATTATCCCTTTTTAATTCCCCGCCCCAACGACTAAGAAAAGAGTTGTCCTGGCTGTTATCAAGTATTGCTTCGACTGGGTTTTTTCTAACCAAACGAGAACTAGAAATTGTATTGATATCACTAATGAAATTAAAATTAGTGTTATATTGCATACGTTCTTTCATTTGTTGTAATGCTGCTTGTCCGCCCTTTTCTTGAATAAATGTATCTTCAATCAAGTTATCAACGAGATCATAGAATACGTGATAACAAAATACGTGTAATTCACCCATAGAAGGTGCAGGTCGTGCTACACGAAACAATTGATTGCCATCAGGTGTTGGCGCTTTGATTAAACATTGACCACCTATTTCTAATCCATGCGGAGCGAATAACGGATATTTAAAACTTAAGACATATAAACCATTTAATTCTTCTTCAATAACTGCATCGTAAATATTATCGTCTAAAATACCTATACCATTGTGAGTAAAATCCGTTTCAGTTGGTTTATATAATGTAATCATAAGTAACGCCACCTCGGGTCAATTTGTAACTTTGTAACAGTTCCAGTCCATTTTATTGTGTTTGCACCTTCAAAGAATGTGGGAAAATTACCGATCATATTACTATTCATCGGCGTAGTGTTCGAATATGCTTCTTTTAACTCGGAATCAATTACTACTGAACTATTTACATTTTTAATTAAGAATGAAACATCATTTATCGTAACAGTAATTGATCCACTACCAAAAATCGTTATTTTAGGTAATGAATACTTAGTGCCCGAGTTTACAAGAGTAGTTGTCTTAGTTATTTCCAAAGGTTGTAGAATAGCGTATTCGAATGGATCAGCTACAAAAGTAACTTCGAATTGTCCATATTCTTCTATTTCATTAGCGATACTACCTATTTCCACACTTTTTATTTTTCTATAAACGTTATCATCTGTAAAAGAAAGGGTTTTAGCGTTCAATAGCCAAGCTTTTATACGTCGTAACAATGATTTGATGTTATAATCTTCTAACAAGTTAAAGTCAATCTTGAAAGTAACGTCTTCATAACCATTTTTCTTTGTTAATGATCCGGTTTCTCTACCAGGAACTTCAATAAACTCTATTTTTTCTTTTGCTGTTGGTATGTCAGGGCGCTCTACCATACAAAGAAGATAGTCACGTCCTAATATTTCATTTATTCGAATATCAACCACGTCGCGCCCTCCCTATACCGATATTTAACATTTGTCCTTTCTTTGCAAACCAATCATCAGCTTTTTCAAACATTTTATTTAGATCACTTTCATTTTTAACAGTTGTATTAAAAGTCACTTCATTTTTAATTTCTTGTGGTTGTTGTTGCTGATTAGCGTTAACACCTTTACTCAATGACAATGAATTGTTAACAATGTTAGGTAAATTAGAAAGAATACCATTGCCACCTATTGTTTTAGTAATCCTTTGTACCGTATCTCCTAGTGCACCTCCAGAAGAGAATGGAGCTAATGGAACGCCTTGATTTAAATTAACAGCTAATGCCCTTGGCGCGGCGAATGATTCTGGGGCAATTCCTTGATTTCCTGTATTATCGTTAACACTTATAGAATAAGAACTGCTAAATGGATTTAATTTGTTTAAAATGCCACCCGCTTTATTCCACGCTCTTGTAACCGTATCGATAATACCGTTCATTACTCTTATAATAGAATTCCAAAGATCATAAAAGAAACCAACTACACTATTAATCGGTTTGTAAACACTTTGAAGGATATCTGAAACATAACTCCAATTGCTACGAACGATGTTAGAGATATAATTGAATGTTCCAGACACGCCAGAAGACAACCTATCCCAAGCGCCAGTTACATTAGATACGACATTGTTCCAAATACCAGAAGTTATGGCATAAACTACATTCCAAGCGCCTTCAATTCTGCTTTTCACTTCATTTACTGCATTACTAATATTCGAAGTTATCGTATTCCAAACTCTCGAAATAGTAGAAGTTATTTCATTCCATTTGTTGGATGTTGTATTTTTAGTTGAAGTCCAACCGCTTGTAACAGTATCTGTTGCTTTATTTATCTTGTTCCTAATATATCCAACAATCTCATTCCAAACATCAGAAATAAACGTCGAAACCGCGTTCCACGCCTTTGATGTTATATTTAATACGTAATTCCAACCTTCCTGTATTTTAAGTTTTATAGGGCCCAAAAATTCATTTACAGTATCAGTGATCCATTGCCATGCTTCACGGATTATATTAGTAATCCAATTCCACGCTGTACTGGTTGCACTTGTGATTGCATTCCACAATTCTGTGATAGTGTTAACTAACATATCTCTATATTCTATAAAAGTAGAGGAAATAGCATTCCAAGCTTCTTCGATGTAAGGTTTAATCCATTCCCAGAATTGTGTTACCGGTTCTTTTATTAATTCCCATCCTAAAATGAAAGCAGTTAATAACAACTGTAATGGGAATGTTATGATTTGGAATAGAATATTCCAAGCTACTTGCGCGATCTCTTTTAAACCTTCCCAGAATGCTGAGAAACCTGATTTTACAGCTTCCCATGCGTCAGAACAAATTTGTTTGAACGAATCCCATGTACTTGAAAACCATTCAATCGTTGCTGTCCACATTTCATTTGCTATGTTACCAACTTCAGCCCAAAAGTTATTCCAATTATTTTTAAACTCTTCCCATTGTTGACTAAACCATTGCGATATCATATCCCATGCCATTTGAATCGATTGGGTTACATTATCCCAACCTTTAGAACAAGCATCGCTAATTGTCGTCCACAATTCTGACATCCATGTTGAAAATTGGCTCCATTTTTCTTTAAGCCAATCTGTAATACCTCCCCAGTTGTTAAATATAGCTATAACTGCTACGACTGCTGCTATTATTGCAGCTATTGCGGCTACAACTAATGTGACAGGAGCACCAACAAATGCAGCTATTACGGTGATTACTACTCCTATCGCTTCAGCTATAGCTGAAATCCAACCTATTAGAGTACCGATAAAACCAATTACCGAACCGATGGCGGTTATTATCGTTCCTATGGCTGTTATCGTAGCTCCTATGACTATTAATAATGGGCCAATTGCCGCCGCTAATGCTGCAATAATTACGATTGTTTGTTTAGTTTTAGGATCAAGTTTAGAAATCCAATCCATTAGTTCTTTTAGTTTTTCGACAGCTGGCATTAACGCTGGCAATACTTCTATACCGAATTGAACAGCTAAAGTGTGCAGCGTTTGTTGTAATTCTTTGAATTTATTCTCAGGAGTGTCTTGCATCTGTTCAGATAAATGTTTAACCTCACCAGTTGCATTGCGAGCATCATCAGACATTTTCTTCAGTTTTTCTCCGCCACTATGAACAAGTATTTGCCAAGACGCTAAATGTTCTTTACCAAATATCGTAGCTAATGTAGCGTTTTGTTGTTCTTGTGTCATACCTTGCATACTATGTTCAAGTTCATCTATAACTTGTGGCAATTGTTTCATTTTTCCGTTTGTGTCATACGCGTCGAATCCCATTTTAGACATAGCTTTTGACATTGCTTTTGTCGGTTTAGCTAAGTTAACGAAACCTGATTTTAAAGCCCTTGCCGCAACTGTTGCTTCGATACCATTAGATTGCAACATACCTACAGCAGAAGCTGTTGTTGATAAATCTTGTCCAGCGGCATTTGCAGTAGGTCCGATAATTGACATCGACTCAGTTAACGAATGTACACTAGCTTTAGTATGATTGGCTGTATAAGCAAATATATCAGCCATTTTATTGATACCTTCTATATTCTGTTTAGCATTGTTAGTTTTCTGCCCAGTAGCCTCATAAGCAGAACCTAATCCATCCACAGTTTTTGCTAAGTCTTCATTTGCTCCTCGTGCAGTGTGGAGGGAGACGGTCATGATCTGCATTGCTTCTTCCGCTGTATATCCATCCTTAACTAACACAAGTAAACCTTCATTAATCTTTTCGGTACTAACACCAAACTTTTGAGAGTTAGCAAGAGAACTATCCCACATCCTCCCCATAACTTCATTAACCTGTTGAGATGTTAGCCCGGTTGCATTTACCTCTTTTCGAATGTCAGCCATTTCATGTTGGAATTTAGATGCTTCTTTTGCAGCATAACCCATAGCACCAGCTATAGGAGCTGTAACTTTCATCGACATGTCTTTCCCTACATCAGAAACATTTTTCCCAACTTCTTTTACTTTGTTACCGAATTCTTGAACGTGTGATTTAGCTGTTTTAAAGCTGTCTCCAACTCTTCTTTCTAGAGCTTGTGTTTCTCTGCCTAGTTCAATTTCAGCTTGTCTCGCTCTATTTAATTCGGTTTCTAACCTTTTAACTTCTTCCGATCCCGCGCCGAATGCTGTTTTAGCATTATTTAATTGTTGCGCTAAGTTTCTAGACTGTTCACCAGCGTTTTGTTGTGCTTGCTTTAAATAGTCATATTGTAATTTTGCCTTGGAAGTTTCTGAAGCGTTCTTTCCTAGTGAAGCTGCTTGGAGATCGTACGCCGATTTTAATTTATCAGCTTCAGTTTTTAAACTGGAATGGGCTGTTTTCAAACCTTCTAACGCTTGCTTTGACTTACCTATTTCACTATTTCGTAATGCTTCAGCTTGTTTAGCTTCTTTTAATGATTCGGTAGTAGTTTTTATTTTGTTAGAAATTTCAGCTTCAGCAATTTGTGCACGTCGTAACGCTTCTTCAGCTTTCTTTGTTTCTGTAGCGTTTTCTCCCCACACTTGTTTTGTTCTTTGAAGTTGTTCTGCTGTCTCTCTTGTTTTGTTTTTAGCAATATCATATTGCTTCTCAAGTGTGGATAGCGAAGTCTTATATTTATCGACGTCAGTTCCAGTTAACTTCATTTGTGTTTGAGCTAACTTTAACTCTTGTGTTAAGGCTCTGTTCGCCTGATTCATTTCGTTTATCTTAGCTTTATAATCGGCGGTGTCAGCCTTAAACTTAATTATGGTTTCTTTTGAGGGAGTAGCCATCTATTTTCCACTCTCCTTTTCTTGAATATAGGCTTTCCACCCTTCGTAAGCACTTTTGTTTTCTGCGATCCTTTGAACATCACGTAAAGGAAGATTCCAGAAGTCATGCTCCGATATTTCGAAAATAAATACGTATAGACTGTATAAGTCCACAACGAATTCAATTTCGAATTTAGGAAGTTTTAAGCCTTTTTTCCTGCTTTTTGTTGGAAACCTTTTGCCATGTTGTTTTTAGCTTCTTTTTTTATAACCGCACCGAAATAATCGAACGCTTCTGACATATCAACTTCATACACTTCCATGAATGCTTCAAATTCCATATATCCAGTAGGATTTGCTTGACGATAAGCCGCATAAACAATACGGAACGTATCTAATAAATCAATGTTCTGAATTCCACCAGCATTTAATAAAGTACTTAAAAATCCTTTATCGATAATTCCTTCTTTTTCTAATTTGAATAATGTTAAAGCTGTTAAGTTAGGATTTGCTTTCACTACTTCACCAGTTGATAACGTAATTTCTTTTGTCATGTAATATCTCTCCCTATTATCAAAATTAAAAGGCACTCATAAAGAGCGCCTTTGATAGAACTTATATGGAAATATTAAGCCCCAGTTTTTTGTAAGTTTGCAGGATCAAATTTAGTTAACCAAGCTTGGGAAACTGTTTCTGTTAAATTGATACCTTCATAATAGAATTTTCCATATTGATCTGGTAATGCAGTAATTTCTAATTCAAATTCCGCTAGTTCTTCCGCTCCGTTTTCCACACTCTTTACGAAACCTGTTGCAGCCGAGCAGTTAGGGAATGCAATTAAACGCTTGTTTGATTCGAAAATATCATTCTCTTCAGCAACAAACGCAAAATCTTTACCCATGCTATTAATTCCGTACGCAAATACATCTGTTATTAATCCAGTATTTGAAATACCGAAAATGTCACGAATAACTTTCAATTTCATATGACCACTAATTTTAACTGTTAATAGCGTTGGCTTTGATTTTTTCTTTTCGGTAACGCCACCACATTTCTTTTCAATCGATTTAATTTCTGTTTCTGCATCTAATTTACCCACACAACCGAATGGCTCTGTTATCGATGCACCTTTAAAAAGTACACTTGCGTTTTTAAGCTCGACTGCATCAAATACATCAACTGTAACTGGCATATTATTGCCCTCCTAATGTTTTATTTATTTGTTCTATTAAAGATTTATTTAATTCCTCAATAGAGTAATTTACTTTTTGTTCAACACCGCGCTCCATAAACTTTTGCGGCATTTTCTTTTTACTTGTGCCTACTCCTAAATCTGGGAATACAAGATATTTGTATTTAACCTTAGGTTTAAGAGTTAAGGTTAAGTTTTCTTTTGTATCTCCATTAATGGATTTATACAGTTTGGCATGTAGTTTTTTTCTTTTTGAAATCGGCATTAAACCAAGAATAGACTTTTGCATGACAGGCGAAACGACTTTATCTAAATCTCGATTAATGATTTTCTCAGCAACATCTGGTAATCGCTCAATATTCTTTTGATACGCTTCTACTTGTGCCGTATCAATACTAAACTTAGCAGACAACTCGAACGTTCCTCCTCAATTTGAATGTCAGTACGTCCACAAATAATCCGGTTTTTTCTTTTTGCATCTTATCCTTGAGCGATTTATTACATACATGGCCAGTTTTTTTTAGGCTATTCATAAAACGTATTTGCAGCACATCTAAATCCTCGCGATTTTCTGAGAAATAATACACTGTAACATCTTGAGTTAAAATCACAGGACTAGTCCTTTCAAAACCATCAGTCTCAAACACCACATGATTAATTGTGGACAGATTAACTTCATCTTCTTGCACAATATCTTGATAAACCTTAGCGCCATCAAAGAACGATTCTAAGTGTTCAACTAGTTTGATATTATACTTCTCAAACAACTCATCTTGTGTCATCTAGACCACCTACCTTTTGCAAGTATAAATACATGCTATTTTTAAAACGATCCGCTTTAATGATGCTATAAGAACGTCCTCGTAATTCAATTATTAGGCTGTCCACATCCTTATTCTTGAACATAGGAGCGTATAATGTTTCAATCTTCATATCTAACTTTTTATCAATACTTTCAGCGTATTGAATATCAACTTCACGACACGAAAGTTCCGAAAATCTAAGTTTGATAATCTCAACATTTTCACGTCCGATTACTTTTTTAGCGCTATTCCGGATTGTTTTACTTTCCTTAACGCTAATAAGTCCATCATTAAAGGTTTTTCGATGTTGTTCAATCGCCATTGTTCTTTTTCCTTTCATCGATTGCGACGTGTAATATCAATCGTGAAAGTGGTTGTCTAAAGTTACTTTCGAAACTATCTAATGCATTGTTGTATTCATAACGAATACGGTTAATAACTAGCTCCCTTGCGGATAAATGGACGGCTAGATCAAGTTCAGCGCCTACTAAATCATTAATATAGTAAACGGAACGATCTATAAGCTTTATGATGTCCTTGTCTTCTTCATCCCAAGTGATTGCTAGTGCATGTTTTACATCTTCTAACAAATCAAAAGGCGACTGTAACGTCGCCTGTGATTGATTGTCACTCATAAAGGATCACTCCCTATTTAGTAGGTGCTGGAGTAGTCACCACTGTACCTGGGTCTTTCATTTCAGAAATATCATAAACTAAGAATGATTCATTTTCTTCAGCACGACCATTAGCGTACATTTTAGCGATGTATAAATCTTCGTCTTCGATAGCGCGTGTTTGATCGTAAACGTCTAAACGTTGTGCTCCACCTAATCCAAGGAAGTAATCTTTTGCCATACCAGCGATTAATTTACCTTTAGGAACAGCATTTGATTTAACGATTTTACCTGGAATCGGAAGAACGTTATAAGTGTAAGTTCCATCCATGTTAGGTCGTGTAGTATAACCATAAATTTTAGACCAGTAGTCTACAGGGTTAACGATTAGTAACACATTAGATGGATTACGTTTACCATCTTTAGTAAGTAGAGCCATGATATTACCTAAAGTGTAAGGATTAAGGTCTTTTAACTTACCAGTATCGGCTTTATCAGCATGTACGCCCCCTGTAACAGTTAATAAATCTTTCATCATGCCTACAGGTTGATCTTTACCAGTACCACGAACGATAGCTAATTCTAAAGCGATTTTTAAAGATTCAACTAATACAGTTCGAACGTAGCGATCTAACCAAGTCGGGCCAAGGTCTAACATTGCTTTACATACAGGCATAAATGCTGATAATTTGTATTCCTCAATTTTAATCGTTTCGAAACCTTCATCTAAAAGTTCTTTGTGAGCCGCGCACAATTTACCCCAGAAGGCAGTTTGGATATCACCTTTTTTCAGAATCCATTCAGTTAAAGCACCGACGTTAACAAATGTAATTTCAGATAATAATTCATGATTTTGAACTAAGTCTTCAAATACTCGTTCGATAACAGTTGGTGGTACTAATGCTTCAGTACCAGCAAAAGAGTTACCTGCAATTACTTCATTGTAGTATTTCGTTTCTTGACTAGTTAAAGCACGTCCACCACGAGCAGCTAAGATAGCTTGATCGCTAGATTGTACTGATGCTTGTGCTAAAATTTTTTCTTGAATACCTTGAGCGAATGCAACTAACGCATCATTCACCTCTTCATCTGAACCAGATGCTAAAACCTTACTTAAATTTTGTTGATTTTCAAATTTCGTTTCTAAGTCTTTAATCATTGTAAATTACCTCCTACAGTTTAATAGATTTTAATAGTGAAACCATAAAATTAGCTGATTTTTCAGCGTTTTGAGTACGTTTTTCACCTTCGTTTTCGATAGATGCGATGATGGGTTGTTCTTCAACTTCATTTGTAATTACAGATTCACTGTCCACACTTGATTGTATTGAATCAGTGATTACGTCACAGAAACCGAATGACTTAGCTTTTTCAGCGGTCATATAAGTTTCGTTGTCTAGAAGTGTTTCTAGTTGGAAAAACTCACCGTTAAAACGGCTGTTATAAGATTGAATTAACGCTTCGTCAACGTCACGTAGCATTTTAGCTTGCTTCTCTAATGAGTCAGCATTACCGAATGCATATGTCGATGCACGATGTACCATCATAGTGGTATTAGAAGGCATTTCGATTTTATTAGCACCCATTGCAATTAATGAAGCGGCTGAAGCGGCTATACCATCAATAACGGCAGTTACATTAGAAGGGTGATTTTTTAAGTAGTTGCAAATTGCAATCCCTTCAAACGCATCGCCACCATTTGAATTGATGTGAATTTCAATGTCATTTGTAACACCATCTAACATTTCTCTTACACCTTGAGAAGAAATGTCACCCAAAGGAGCTTTACCAACATTCCCATACATATAAATGACTGATTTACTATTGTCCTGTTGATTGTTGTCCATCATTAGGAACTTCGGTTGAATCTTTTCCATTTCCAATATCTTCACCCCCTTTCATAGTTCCGCTTATCCTTGCTCTCTCATAGTTCTTAGTAACATATCGTTCATTAGCCCAATCTTCTTTTATTTGTTCTTTTCCTAGACGTTCTAATACATCGTTTATGCTCATGCCACCGACTGCAAATAGCTTGTCAACGGAATTAGCAAACTTAGTAAGATCGAACAATTTGAAGTTGTCCATGTTGAATCTAATGTATGTTTTACTTAAATATTGCTCTCTAGAGAACATCTTCTTGTTATATTCGTTAGTAATCATTTCCCCTATTGGTCTTACTGCGAATATGATAAAGTTATCTAAATCGCCAGTAGGATTACCGGTAGTTGAAATGCCACCTTCACTTATTCCACTTAGTAATGAAGGAGGAATGTGGAAGGCAGTTGCCACGAAATCTAACATATCTTTTGCAAGGTTTTTGATGTCCCTCGTATCTAAATTACGTGGGTCCTTGCTTTGATCTTCCATTTGTACGTTGTCAGGTAAGAACATGATTGCTGCTAACTTTTCAGGATTCATATAATCTTTTGCTTTCTCTTCAAAAAGTTCTTGCGAAGCTTTTCCATTTTCATCAGTTAACGAATTCATGAAACGGCCTCTGAACAAATAACGTATTCTTCCATTGCCTTTGTAATCTGACATCGCTTTAGCTAGTAATAGTCCATATGAACTATATAAACTATTAATCACGTTGTTTATTGACTCTACAGAAAGGCTCAAGTATAGAACGTCTTGTTCTCTAAATTCCTTCGTTAAAAGCTGATTGTTAATCGAAACACTTTTATAAACATACTCATTAAAACCATTCGTAGTTTCACGATGAAACGATTCAGCTATCCACAGTTCCTCACCTATAGGTAAAATTAACGCTTCCTTTTCGTAAATTAACTGATGGACAACCTTATACCAAAACTCATGGGCATTTTCATTCTTATTTGGTGCCACATTTAATTGGTAGTAGTTCAAACTTCTTTTTAACTTGCCACTTCTATATGTTTCAAAATCACAAGCTACTAAACTACGAGCAATTAAATCGATAGCAGCGTTAACATACAATTTCTTGTAAGCAATTTCAGCTTTAAGTGTCATCACACTACAATCAACATCCGGGACTGTTCCATTATCACTTTTTCCTAAAATGGTTTTAAAAACATTACGAATTCCCATTTTTTCACCCCCTTTCTCAGAATGACCATACTTGCATATCGTTTAAATCGACTGCATAGTCTTCAAGATCACCGTCGAAATTGAGCGCATGTGTGAACGCAAAAAACCCGTCAGTTTTTCTTTTGACAGGGTCGATTTTTTTATATTCTTTTGAGCCATCCTAGTTCGTCCACATAAACATTCCCGCAATACCAACGCATAACAGGATCGTCGTGGAAAACAATATTATGATTGATGAATAGATGTTGGATTAATGGGTCTAACATAGCATGAATGTACTGCCCGCGCCTTACTATCTCAACTCTTTCGTTAAAACCAGCTTCTTCTAATAAAGGTTTCAAGATTACAGAACGGAATTTATCAATCGCGATACGCTTAATGTCGTATGTTTTCGATTTTTCTAAAAACCAATTGATAACACGTTTGGGCTCGATTTCTTTATCATAGACGATGGTGAAGAGTCCTTTTTCCACACCTATATCTATAATATCTTGATTAATATCCTGCATTTTCAATGCCTGATGCCATATAAAGGTATGGTGAATCCAATAACGCTTCCCTTGCCGTTTGAATAGCAAACCGATGCTGCAGAAATCGCGTAATTCTGCGTAATCTACACCACCAATACATTCATATTTGTGTAAATCATCAGGTAAAGGTTGATCTGTTGCAAGAAGATCCTCATAAGTAGCGATTTTATGTTGAAATAGCTGCTTCGGAATGTTCATCCGTTTTGTCATGAATTCAACATGCATAGGAATGTTGGTTTGACAATCGGCCCATTCTTCTTTCATCGTTTCGAATAATTCCATATTATCTCGAATAGAAGGATTAGCTTTTTCCCAGTTTGCAATATCTTCGACTTCTTCTTCGGAGTCTAATTTGCAGATGAAGGGGAATAACTTACTCCTTTCAACTTCGCCACTTAGAATCATTCGAGCCTTCTCTTTCATATCATCCAAAACGCCACCACGGACATATCCATCCGTTGTTAAATAGAAAGTTCGTCCATCTTTAACTTTACCCAAGGCTGAACGGAATACTTTAATCGACTTATAATCTTCATATTCATGAATTTCATCGAACCAAACTGATCCAGGACGTCGTCCATCTTTCGTTCTAGCATTAGAAGTATTGAATTTCATGTGAGATTTGTTTGTTTTATGTTTAATTAGTACCTTTGTAGTACTAAATGATTTCTTTAAAACCTTATTTGCAGGATTTTCTATTACTTCCTTCACGTCATCGAATGTAGTTTTTGCTTGTTCTTCAGATGTCGCGATCCATTCAATGTGATATCTATCTATACCAAACTGTTTAGATAGCATATAGAAGTTTAAATATCCGGCATATCCGTTTTTACCACCGCCACGTCCCATCAGTATTAATATTTGATTCCAAACAAGACGGTTGGTGTCCTTATAACGAACGCCGAACACACAAGCGTTAACAAAACGTTGCCATGCGAATAATTCGAATGGAAAATATTTAGCTGGGATATTAACACTATCCTCAATAGCTTGAACATCAACATAAACATTTGGATCATCTAAAGTTTTTCGAACTAAGGTCATTAATTGTTTTTGTTCATTACAAGAACGGATAGATCCGCTTTCCACATCATGCATGTACTCACTAATGAAAGGATGATATTTATAAGGAAGATTAGACTTCTGCATCATCGTCATCATCCTCACTTACCGCCTTAAGTCCTAACTCGTTAAGAATCTTTAACATTTGCGTGTTAGTTTTATTCAACTCGTTAATGCTATCGTTTTTTTTCATAAATCCATTAGCGCCTAGTACAGATACACCGCGATCTTTTACATCAGCTATCAATCTGTTTTTTATATCCCAAAATGACATATAATCTTCTACTAAATCCATAAAATGAGCGTGTATGATACCGTTCGTGCCGAGTTGTTCATATAAATCATCTCTTATTTTATTTCTAAGCGTTTTTTCTCTGTTTTTTTGAAGTTTTGCAACCTTTTCCGAAACATTTTTTAGACCTTTTTCATTTATCATGTCTTCCCAATAACGGCTGCGCCATGATTTAATAGTGCTAACAGATACGCCATATTTATCCGCGATATCCTTGTATTTAACACCTTCTAAGAAATCTTTGAACGCTAATTTATATTTACTTTGTTTTCCGCTCACAATATCACCACCCCGCTTTTTCATTGGATTTTTTCGAAGATTAATTTTAAAAATGACACTTGTAAAGACGAGAATAATCATGTATAGTTTTACTTAGAAGGAAACAGTGGCGACGGTCCACTGATTACAAATACATATCGAAAATTTTAATCATCCCAGAGAAGGGATGGTATTTTTTTGCCTTTTTTTCTATACCCACGCGCGTAACGCGAAAATAAAAAGAGAAATCCCCCCTCGCGTTGTTCGGTCCCCCAGCAAAATTGTTTCTATATTTTACCCGGGGGGTGTCTTAGGAAATTTATTTCAAATTATTTTATAGCTAAACCAAAAAACTTATCAGCGTATTCAATTATTAAGTTAGCTTCTTCTAAACTTAAGTTTAAGTATTGTTCTAACCAATGTTCTTTAAGACTCGCCTTTACTGTTTGTAAAGATGTCTTCTCGCATGCTCTTGGATTACATATGTGTCTTATCTGTTTGTATGTTGTGTAGATATCCTTTTGGAATCGCTTGTACATATCAGCATCGAATATGATAGTCATGTCAACAGGATGTTCAATGATGCGTTTGATTTCATTAAGATCATACGTGTTACCTTGTATCGTTAAGCTGTTCACACTTACCACCTCTCTTCATCTACTATCGTGCAACGCTTCTTCACTATGTTCTTCTCTTTGTTATGTTCTTTGTTATGGCATTGAATGCATAGTGTCTCGAGATTGCTGAGTACGTATCCAAGTTCGGGAAAATCCCTCAACTCCTTGATATGATGGACGTTCCTACCCTTGCTATACTTACCTTTACGCTTACACTCCTGGCATTCATTGTTATCTCTTTCTAATGCCTTGATTCTAATGTTCCTTCTCCAATAAGGATGCTTATAGAATTTAATGATATTATCTTGCTCATATAGTTTATTAATCTCTTGTATTGTTAGAGGTTGCATGAAATATCCTCACTCCTCTTCAATCAAATGTTCTATACCTTCCAATGATTCTTCGCCGTTCACATATATCGTTACTTTTTTTAAGATAGCAATTACATCATCTAATGTTTGAATTTTATTCGGATCAACCCTATATTGCTTTACAGGTTTAAATACTAATGTTTTACCTTCCATCCCTTTCATCCTCCTCAAAATAAAAAAGCACCCGAATGGATGCTTTGCCCTCAATTACTAATTTATGTTTCAATTACGGTACATGAATTTTTATTCTTTTTCCAATCACCTAATGATGTTACAATTAACTGCTCCAACATTATCAAGTGACTGGAAGAAGAGCAAAAGCTCTCCTTATTAACGGGTAACATTCAATCAGTACCATCTGCTGGTTTCGGATTTTATGTGCCGTCATTACGAACCGTTTAGAAATTAAAAAACAACATAGTGAGTTGTGTTTTCCGCCACTTCTCACAATGCAAATATATCACGTTGATTCCAAAACGACCGGCACATTTTCTGCCAAAAAGCGGTCACGACTCTGCCACTAATATTAAATTCCACATGAATACTGCAGGTAAGTTATAATGGAGGACTTTACTATAATCCAATGCTTCTTATGCTATATCAGCCTGTACAACTTACGTTTAATGTTAATAAGATATACAGAAAGTATTTTTAATAGGAGATGATTTTATGTCCAGTTATAAATCAAAATGTCATGTTAGAAAGAATACGATTACTACAGGACCTTTTCTAGTTCCATTAAATGCTGCGGTTGGACAACCAAATAATAGGCTTGTAATTATCCTTAAGAATCCAACAAGACAATCGCTAGAAGCTGATGTGGTAATCGAGTATTGTCCTCCTGTACAAATCTCGGTTGATGGTACACCACTTCCCTTTATAATTACTGAGAATGAAAGACCTTTTCTGGAAGGGCTTGGTCTAACAATTATCCCTCCAATGAGTTGTACTCGATTAGAGTTTGATATTAGTTCTTTTGTAAACGGAATTCTTCATGTTAAATCCACAGGAGATTATTTAGTAGGAGAACGTCCATTACGTGGAAAACTTGAAATTGAAGTTGTTGGTGGATCTGGCCTTTCTAACCCTACAAATCCTGGTCTTTCCGTTGCAGATCCCTCTATGGTATTCCATTTTGCTGATTTCATAGTTTAAAAATAGGAATAACTTAATCTATGAGTATTAGTTATACTATTTAAGGCACAAGTACAATCCTCTACTAAATTTCATATCGATTAAAATTTCTTACATCATTTTTCTAAGTAATGTTGGGATATCGTCATAAGAATATAATTTGCTTGATAAACCTAAATTCTCCTAACGATGTCCCAATTATTAATTAACCTTATACATTTTGCTCAACTAACTTACCCATATCTTATATTTTGTGTAACTATGCCAAATGCTACAGCCTTTGATATTCATAACTTCATAACACTTCCTCTTTTGAGTTACACAACACAATAAAAATGAGTAACTGTATAGAATGGGGTAGAATAACATGGCCACCAATTATTAATTTTAATGTACTCCAAAAATAAAAATCCACTGTATTTAATTACTTTAAATAGTCAGTAGATTTTTATTTTTAGCAGGATTTTATTTTATTAGCTTGATAGTGACGAAATACAGCCAGAATTTCAAAAATTTTGTATACTAAGAGAATTTCAACCTAAAAAGTTGGATTCCTATACGTTAAATAAAATGAACAAAGTCTTTTACACTCTCTTCTTTAAGAACGTTTCCATAATATCCTTCCTGAACCTTTCATAATCAAACTGAAAAGCTACATTATGCATTTTATAGCCTGGATTTGTAACAAAACGAAAGTCTGCAATGCTTTGTCCAAAACCTTCCCCTTGATCAGGAATTACTTTAATGGGTACTCTCGTAAGGTTAACAGCCTCTCTATTTAGCAAATACCACACTGTTACAAAATCATGCATAGGACTTCCACTTATACCTGGATTAGACTTGGAGTAAAAATTATAATAATAATCTAACATAGGTTTAATGATGAGCCCTGCAAGATCCTGTGTATTCCGATGAAATGCATCGATTTGCTGGACCATTTCGGGTGTAACAATCGCATGTTGGGTCACATTTAAAGGAATAATTGTCAAGTTCTTTGCATGTTGCAGAATTAAGTTTGCTGCATAAGGGTCTGAGTAAAAATTAGCTTCAGCCACAGCAGTTACGTTACCTGGATAGAAAAAAGCTCCCCCCATGCAAATGCATTCTCTTACATTTCGCATTGTTTCTAAATTCAATACAAAAGTCGTAGCTAGCGAAGAAAGTCTTCCTAAATTGATAATTGTAAGATCTTCTAAATTTGATTCTATAATTTGATAAATATCATTTAAAGGATAAACTGGATATGAAATTTCAGGTGGAATAATAGGTCCTAATCCAACTTTTCCATGTACCTCAGGGAAATACTGAATCAATATACCTGTCAACGGTACAGAAGCACCAAGGAATACAGGTATTTCTTCTCTTCCCGCAATGTACTTTAAATAGTTAATATTTCTTATTACATTTTCTCTTGATACATTTCCATAATCGGCTACGATTCCTACAAGTTGAATGTCTTTACGAAAAAAGGTGTACAGTATAGCAAAGGCATCATCAATCCCTAAATCTGTAAACAGAAGAACCTTTTTTTGCATATCTCTTCCTCCAAATTTTATAGAATTCTACTTTCAACAACGATGTAGTGATTAGACTACGCTTGTATATATATTTTTTATGTATTCTTAAAGAGGCGATTCTATTCACTTGAAATAGCTTTACACATCTAGATTTGATTTTATGTTCAAGCATAAGTTTCTGTTCTTAAGTTGATAAGCATGTGTTGCTATCCTTGAACAAAAAAGCAATGATTAGATTTTAAACCTAGTCATTGCTTTATCCATTACATCTTGGTTTACTCCTATATATCTTAACGTTACTCGTTCACTTGAATGATTGAATATCTCCATCAGCAAAGCTATGTTCTTTGTCTGCATGTACATATGATATCCAAATGTCTTACGTAATGTATGTGTCCCAATTTCTTCTAAACCAAACTTTGCTGCTGTAGTACTAAGTATTTTATATGCCATACTTCTTCCGATTGGTCGATTTTTTCCTTGTCTGCTCTTAATTAAATACTCATAGTCTTCCATATCTTCAATGTACCACTTTAACTCTCTTCTTAATGCTGCAGTAATCTGAATACGTTTCTGCTTACCTGTCTTCATTTCACGTATTGATATATGGCTGCCATTTAAATCTCCAACCTTCAGTTTTAAAATATCACTAATACGTAGACCTGTATTAATTCCCATTACAAACAAAATATAATTGCGTTCATTCTTTTCTTTTAGGTATTCTTTAATTTGTTGTATTTGCTCTGGATCACGTATCGGTTGAACAAAATTCACTATTCATTACCTCCAGTTTCTTCTGTCTCGTAAACTTCTAATCCAAGTGCAAAAGCAAGCTTATAAAATGCTTTAGACTTCCAACGTCGATAAGTACGCTCTGACATTCCAATTTCGTTATAAACCATGTAATCACATACATCCTCTTCTTCTAAATAACGTTTATAAATAATGTCCCTTTGGATAATTCCTGCGCGTCCATTTCCTAATCGATTTAGAAATTGATCAATACGTAATGACATTCTTTCTAGCCATTCTTCTCGTTTACTTTGTTGAATATTTGCTATAGCAATATCTTCTAACGGCTTACCAACTGCATGCGTAGGACCATGCTCACGTATTTCATAAGAAGGAGTGACTTTCATTTCTTTACGCATCATCCCAAATTGTCTATGTATACGTACGCTTTCCAACACACCTTCTAACTCCTCTTGTGTTGCTGTTCTATCAATTTTTGGTAAGAAAGATAATTGTTTAGTCATGTAAGACCACTCCTTTTTATTTTTAAATTACTTTTATCTTAATGCTCCACGTTTCCGTTCATAACAAGGTCTATGCATCCCCATTAAATCCTCAATTTCACGAGTACATAATTTCTCTTTTTGTTTTTTCTTGTTTTTCTTCTTTCCTTGCTTGGATTGTTTTTTCCACTCGCGTAATTGGTCTTTTAGTGCCTTAATATTTCCTCATCTCCCTTTTCAAAATAAAAAGGACCCCTATTCCTAAAACAGCTTGAATTGCTGCTTTAATGAATTGGTGTCCTCTAGTTTTCTAGCCGGACTATATTCTGTTTGCTTTGCTTTAAAAGGATTATTTTATTAGGTTTCTATTAAATGGTAATTTGTATATTATTAAAATATTAGGTGGTGATGCAAATGACTGAAACAATCCGAATTGCACTTTTCACTCTTGTAGGAATCAGTGTTTTATTCTCTGTAATTAAAGAATTTCAAAAACCAGAAAAAAGAAAATTTTGGATTACATTCGAAACTTTAGTTCTGATTGGGGCAGCCTGGATGTTAATAGGACTTCTCATGTAACCTACATAATTAGTACCCCCTCTCCTGAATAAAACTCAATATTCCGTCAATACTGTAGATGGAGGGATTTTCACATACCCATTAATTCCTCCCTTTCTTTAAGGGTTGGACAGTTACCTTGTGCTAACTGTCCTTTATTCATTTGAATAATCACCATAACCATGTGCATACTATTCATAAGCTGCTTTCTTAACAGTGTTTGCAGCCTGGAACCTTTTGGTAATGGAGTAGTTAGCCTTTGCTAGCTGCTCTTTTATTTGTCATCATCATTTTATATAAAGGTGCATATTTTATATAGAATAAATTTTGATACACCTCCATTTATAGGTTTACTTGACTATCCACCCCCAGAAAGAGCACTGTTCGAAGGTGCTCTTTTTGCCGTACAAGTACCCATTTACTTTAAAGTGAATAAACTATTTTGAACCTTACTTTACAAATATTCATTGGTTCATAACTCATAAACACAACCCTAATACACAGAATATTTTTAAGCGAGCGCTCTAGGATAAGTGCTCGTTTTATTTTGGTGATTTTCTATAAAATTAAATTTTTATATACATAAATACCTGACTAAACACCTAAAATAATTAAAAATTTAGGTGGTATTCAATGAAAACAGTACTCACGACCCTTAAATATTTATTTATTACACTTGGAATTACTTGCTTAGTTATTCTAGGTTACATATGGTATTTTCCACATTAATTCAAATAGCGTTTTTGTTTGAATTCAATTTTTTAACTATAGCTTTACTAATACTTTTGTGCTAAAATCCACTAGGATATTTATTTTACAATTATTTTTGGAGGCTTTATGAACAATCAAAACAACAATGAAACAAATAACATCGGTAGACTATTAGCTATTTTTCTAATAGTATCACCACTATTAATACCTATCGCGCTCCCTACAGCCATAATTGTCGGAATAAAACAATGGTTGCCTGATGACGTTGTATACCCAAGTATAATGTCACTATTGACCTTATGTATTGGACTTTTCATAGTTGGGATCATCTTCTCTTTCGTATTACACGTATTTAAATTATCTGAAGAAAAGCTAAAAGAATTAGGTTTCTTAGGATTTACAATTTCAATTGTTAGTACCTTCCTGACAATGTATGTCGGATATTTTTGGCTAGCAAAACTTAATTTCACAGCAGTGCAATTATCACCACATGCTGTATTAATCTTTGCGATTTCGTCTACAATTCTTTTAGAAACAACCTTTAAATTAAATGATAAATTTGATACACCTGATACAAAAGAGACACTTTAATAGATATCAAAATGATTATCTTAGAGCACATATCAACATGTGTTCTTTTTTCTTTTAATCAAATAACGACTTATATAAATACAACTTTCTTCCCACTTCGCAGCGGTAATCTTCACTGACTTCTATACATAAATGTTTAATCATCTTATAATTAAAGATGTTCGACCATGTGTGAATACCTTTTTGAACACTCTTTGGGCTAGTAGAAATCCTAGCTTTTATTTTCTTATCTGAATAAAATTCAATATTCCATTCATACTATAAATACACTTGGGTTCTGAACTTCCTTCTTAACGTTTTTTCGGAGAGCAGTTAGCTTTTGCTAGCTGCTCTTTTAATTACACATTTTTGCCTTAATGCTCATATGTTATTGAGAATAAAAAATCATCTTGTATTATAAGAAAAGTATTCTTTTTCATTACTCCACTCCCTCTTTATAGAACACTGTTTGAATAAGGTCTTAACTTTAAAGAGGGAATACTTTTAAAAATCTTGGTTATACTGTAAACAGGCTCTTGAATAGCCAATTTCCGATTTTACTAATACCCACTATATGTCTATTACCTTGGGCCGAGCAATTAGCAAAAGCTAATTACTCTTTTATATTGAGTTAATAATAAAAACATTGTTCTTATTTCTTTTTCACATTATTTATTTCTAACCTAGACGTTCCGCTCAGAGAGTTACCTCCAATCTTAAAGAACACTGATACATGGGCTCTTTTTATTTAAATAAAGATTTTGTTTGAACCCATTCACCAATTTCATACTTTTACATACTTTAATACTACCTTTCTGTATAATGTGAGTTCGTAATTTTAGTTATAGTGAGGTATAAAGAGTGCTCTTGATTAGCGCTCTTTTTATTTGTTGTTAAATAGGGGTTTTGTTCGAAATTCATTAACCTTATTGGTTCCTTTGCATACAGTATTATCACAAGGAATTCCACAGGTTACTGTGGTCAAGTTACCTTGAATTTCTTGCACACCTTAAGGGAAGAATCCATTTATAAAAAATGGGTTCTTTTATTTTTTTCTCATACAATAAGAATTTTGCTTAATTACTATTAACGTTTTAGACTTCCTTGAATACATTAATATCACAAGAAATTATATATGGTGCTCTGGTCCAGTTACCTTGAGTTTCTTGCAGACCTTGTGTGAAGAATCCGTTTATAACAAACGGGTTCTTTTATTTTAGGTTATAAAATAACGCTTTTGTTTGAAATCCTCACACTCCTAAGGAGCATACATACAATATCTTGGGTATTCTTTTTCACCATTAGTTTTAATCAGAGAGCGCTTTTCGAGGCGCTCTTTTTATTTAAATAAAGATTTTGTTTTACTTTTACTAGCTATCCTTCTCTTGTATAAAGACACATTTTTTACATACAATATTAAAATCCATATAATCCTCTTTTAGGACGGTACCAATATGAACAAGACAATTAAATACATGTTAATCTTCTTTTGTGCGGTGTTTTATATTGCAATGATTAGCGGTATTATTTATCTAAACTTTGTTCAAGAGCATTTTATTCCTCCAAGCAAGACATCTAAGATTGAACATAAACATTTATAATTAGTTATATGGAGCGCTCTACAAGGCACTCTTTATTTTTTAGGGACCGGCTCCATAACTCTAAGTAACGAATACAATATAAAAAATTAACTCATGAAAATCTGATTACAATTTTTAGATTTTTATCTCATAAGACATTTACCTACCTTACTAAGAGTGCATATAAAAATGCGCTCTTTTTATTTAAATAAGGACTTTGTTTGACTTTAGTTCTTGCACAAGACCGACTAGACACTAACATTTTTATGTAGTAAAATTTCTATCACAAATATGTTAGGAGATTTATTTATGACTTTTGAAGATAATCGTAAATTAGGCATTCAACAAGGGTGTATACTATTAACAGATCAATCACAATATCTTGTTGTTAAAAAGAATGAAAATTATTTTTTATTAAATATCCCAACTGCAGAATGTATAAACTTTGAAGTTTCACTTGAACATCTTGAAGAAATGGTCCAAGTAGATTTAAAGGAAAAAATTCAAGATATCATTCCACCAGAGAACATTAAAATCGTAGCCCAAAACAGAATATGAAATGTATTTTCTAAGAGCACTTTCGAGAGTGCTCTTTTTTCATAAACTGTTTCAAATAAGAATTTTGTTCAGTTTCACTCTAAAAGTAAAATTGTCATTTTTTCATTCAACCAAATTCATAACATGTTCTTTTCCCCCGATAAAGTAATGATTAGGTGTCCCATGCACATTTTATCCACTTGAAATAATACCTTTCACGTACTTACGTATTAGAAACTTCATTTCTGCTTCTTCTGCAATAGCAATTTTGTTCACTTTTTTGATACATTTATGAAACATTCACATGTTATCTTCAATATGTTCTATTCTTTTTGAAAAACCATGTGAGAATACCAAAACAAAAAGCTCTAGAGCCCTAACTCTAGGGCTTCTTGTTTAATTTAATACGTGTTCTTTTCGATGCAGTATTCTGTTACAATTAATTTTTATGTTATAATTATCTACAGCATATATATTAATAAGCACAACAAATCTCATACATATAGGAGGACCCTAATGATCCTAACTCAAGAAAAGAACATAAAATTAATTATGCATTTTCTTACCGTATTATCTTTTTTTATTCTTATTTTCTTTAGTGTCACAATTTTTTATATACCATTGATTTTTTATTTCTTATGCAAATCACAGGACATTCGAAAAAATATTCTTGAAGCTGTTTTTTTCCAGCTATTCATTTGGATAATTACAATGATTTGGAATCTATTCGTAATAAGAATCTTAATGTTATCTTTATCTAATTTAGACTTAGCTTCAAACAACGCTTTGATTATTTTCGGCATAGCTCCTTTATATCTAATACTGCTTCTTTTGTTAATTTTTGGACCTATAAAAGGAATTTTATATGTGCTACAAGAAAAAGACTTTCATTATCCTATTATTTCTAAATGGATTAAAAAATAAAAATACATGTAGAAGAATTCAGAGTTTTACTGAATTCTTTTTTTTATGGATCTTTCAAAGTCTTTTACATATTCCTCCGTTCCTTCTTTTTAATAAAATTCAAAATTGGTCTTACTTTACATCTACACGTGTTCGACTTGCTTCTCGACTAAAACCATCAGGATATCTTTTAGCTAATTTTGCAATATTCATTTCAGCAATATCTTGTAACGTATATCCCAGTTCGTGTGCCATAATTGATAAGTAATACAGAATATCTCCAAGCTCTAAGGCTAATTTATAAGTGTTTCCATCCTCTTCTCCTGCACAATGCGATGGTTGGAAACCATGTCCATGATAAATTGCTTTTTTTACAATATCGGCAACTTCACCAGCTTCGCCTGTAAGTCCTAAAGCTGCATTTGAAACTCGTCCTCCAAAATCAGTTTTGCTATTCCAAGTTCGTAAAGTTGCTTCCTGATAATCATTTAATTCATCAATCGATAAAATACTTGCAATCTGTAAAACTGTAGCTTCATTTATAACTTGTTCCTCACTTTTTGCTTCACTCATTAATTTAGTTGCTTCTAATACACCATTTTCCATAATGTTCATTTTGATTTCCCCTTCCTATTTAGCAAATCCCTAATCCTATTGGACGATTTTCAATTAAATACTTATCAGCTTGATCTATTACAAGAAGTGCAACTTCCGCTTGGTGTCTCCTTAACGCTTTTGCCATCTTCGGCAAACTCATACCTTGACTCCACATTTCACGAAAACGTACTACATCTCTTTCATCCCAAATAAAGTTAGCTTCTTCTAAAGCGATGTATATTTTTAACCGTGATTCCTTCATCGCTTTATGATTTCTTGCTACACTCATAAGCGAACCTACTTTCTAAAATTAATCATTTTATCTTTTCAGTAAACTTAGTATCTACACGATCAACTTTACCGTTTACCCAAACCGCCACTTGCTCACCGAATCCACTCATTGGCGGATTTACTGCTGTTACATTTCCGTCCTTCACTATTAAAAGTTTGTTGCTACTAACATCAATTTCTATTTTTTTCATATGTCCATCTCCCTTTTACTACCGCATGTACTCGACAACATCAGGTTTAAATCCACTTCCTAAATAAACCCTTACCGGAATTATTTCTTTTTTATCCCTTGCTGCCTTACACAATTCTTCAGCTGTATCCCAATTAAAAAACTTATCTACAGCTCTTTGAAATCTCCAAATAGCCATTACATATTGTTCAAAGATGTCATAACGATCATCTTGTTTAGTCGTGCATGGTAATTCATCCGTACATTTTGCATTCGTTGGAACTCGGACGCGTACATCAGCGTATTTAGTGCGTCCAGTTCCTCTCTTCACATTTGCCTTCATTACATCGAACTCACAAATTGTTGGCTCTACATCGAAAATGTTTAGTTGCTTAGGCATGTGCCATCCCACTCTTCTGAATAAGATCCAGTAATTCAATTACCCCTTCCTTGCTTAAAAACATCCGGCCACCTAGCAACTCTATGTTGTTTTCAGAAACTTCACCCGTTACAAAGCATGACTTTTCATGTCTTCTTAAAACGATGTTTTCACCATCGACATGAAAATCTAGTGCCGTTCCTTCGGTAATACCTAAAGTTCTGCGTAACTCTACTGGAATTACTACACGACCTAGCTCGTCCACTTTTCTTGCAACACCTGTGTTTTTCATAGCTTTCTCCCCCTTGTTAACTAACTTTTTGTTGTTTATTACGTTGTAACTCTTGTTTCATTGACTCAAATTTTATTAACCACGCTTGCCAACGCTTATCATTTTCTTCTTGCTGTTGCTTTGCTACTTCACAATTACAACCGTTCGTTTCAATCACACCCAGATAAGTTTCTTTACGAATAATTCCTGTGTCATGACATAATACACACATGTTTATTCCTCCTTTTTGAAATTACGCAAACTGTAATTTTCACCTTGCATTTGCAAAACTTGTGTATCTTCCATAATCCGACTAAACTCACGCTCTCCGTACATTCCAGCTAACTCCATGACTCCAAAGTTTGTTGTAAATAAGTTCGTTCTACCTAGCCTACGCTCGAGAATGTCCTTTGTTTTCGTTTTCTTCCAAGTAACTCCCTCAGCATCTTTTTCTGTGAACTCGGCTCCAAAATCATCTAATACAAGTACATCCACATTTGCTAGGATAGACATTAGCTTGTCCTCTGTTAATTCGCTATTTTTATTCCAAGTAGATGTAATCTTTGTAAAGAGTGCGTTCATTTCTATAAACATTGCGCTGTAGCCTTTTCTCATAATTTCTTTTGTAGCTGCTACGCATAAATGACTCTTCCCAACTCTATAATCACCTGTAATTACTATGCTTTCTGAATTGTTAGGATCAAAATTTCTAGCAAAATTCATCATTACTTCTTTAGCATTTGCTAATTCCATTGATGGTGGTTCATAGTTATCGAATGTCGCTTTTTTTAACTTAGGATTAATAAGACTGTTATCTGAAAACGAATCGTATAAATGAATAATTTCGTTTTTCTTCTTAATAGCAAGGGTTTCTTTTGCAAGTTGCTGGTCCTCTTGTTCTACTGATATACATTGCGGGCAAAACTCTTGATTTGTTTTTGTATCTATAAGTAAGCGTTTATTACAAACGTCTTTTATTTTGTCTTTTCCGACTAAGAAAACATTTGTACATCTATTAGGAGACAACACATAACTTTGATTAAATTTACTCAAAATCGTATTTTTCGATGAAGCTACTGTTTTTCCTAACACTTGCATTGTTTTTCTCTCCTTTTCTACCTTTGTTTTTAAACTCTATTTCTGCTGCATTCACATCCGCTAAAGTTCGAATGTTTTTATTAACCCACTGTTTTAAAATGCCCTCAGCATAATTCCATTTCTTCTGCTGTTTCAAAGCACGTTCCATAGCTGCTTGTACAAGTTCTTCGCTTGTATCGTTTACCCATTGCGAAATACTTTCGGCGATGAATGTATTTAAAATACCGAAATTATTTTCGTAGAAAGAGAAGATGCTACTACTACTTTGTATATTAATATTTTGTTTATTAGTACTTAGTTCTTTAGTACTTAGTAGTGTTGGATTTTCCACAAATGGAACTTCCACTTGTGGTTTTTCCATTTGTGGATTCTCCACTTGTGGAACTTCATAAATAATCGTCTCCCAGTTAGTTATCTTTCCCTTTTCGTTTTTTACAGGAAACCTTCTAACGTAACCGTATTTTTTCAGTTCTTTCATTCCCACCCTTAAACTATCAATTCCATCTTTTGCATGAGTAGATATTTCCTCCATGTAAAACACCCAATCATCTGGTAACGATAAAATGTAAGCCAATATCCCTTTTGCTTTCCAACTTAAACGTTCATCTCGAAGACCTGTGTTATTAATAGTTGTGTAATTTTTACTTTTATTCACTCGAAATGTTGCCACCTGTTTACCTCCTCGTACAAACTGCAACATATGCTTGACCAATTTTGATGATTCCTTGAATTTCATAATGCGAATAACCATTTTTGAAATACTGCTCAACTATTTGCTTCAACTCATCTTTGCTTTTTGCTAATCCCAAAAATTTATTAGGTAATAGCACCTGATATTCAATTAAATTCATGTACTATTTCCCTACTTTCCATGGTATACTTATAGAAATTTGTTTTTTCTAACGGACCCACTGCCATGGGTCTTTTTATTTTGTTCTACATTACTCCAAGCCCATTTTCTTATTGGCTCATAAGTAACATAAAGTAGCCATAAACCACCTGTGATTGACAATCCAAATATAGCTAATGATATTGTATCTTCCACTAGTCCGCCTCCTTTTGTGTTTCAAGCCAAGCTTCTAAATCCTTTTGCAAGAAAAGAAGTTTACACCCTTCTCTTATTACTGGAAACCTAGGGTGATTTGCTAATTCGTACATTCAACAAACAGCAATGTTGAGGTAAGCTGCCGCTTCTTTTACTCGCATAACCTTATTTGGTTGTGATTGTAGTTGTAAGTCAGCTATTGCTGATCTAATTTCCTCTCTTACAACTTCACGGATAGATTCTTTAATAAATTGATCTAATCCCATTTTTTTCGCTCCTTTATATCTGTAATTTACTTATGAAATTTTGATTAAAGGTAAAAATATTTTATGAAGTATAACATCTAGTTTGCTTCAAGCAAACATTTAGGTAAAAAAATAAGTCGTCTTATACTGACTCCTTTAAAATTTCCTCTGTTGTCACATTTAAAAATTTTGCTAACTTAACCAATTTAGTTATACTTGGCTGTCTGTTACCTAATTCTAAATTACAGTAGATCGATTTGTTTCGATAACCTATCTTTTCAGCAACATAACTTTGACTATACCCAAGATTCGTCCTTAAGATTTTAACTTTTTCTGTATCAAGTACCATCATTTTATCACCTTCATCTTGTTTGTTAATTTGAGTATATACTAAAGGTTTGCTTCAAGCAACCCTTTTTATTCAAAAAATTTTAGTTGTCTTGTAGCAAACCTTTTTGATACATTCTATATAGGGAATTCATTGACTATAATCAATGAATTTTAAGGGGAGGATTTACTAATGAGTAAAAATATAATTGGTGTTAGAATTAAAGAAATACGGGTAGAACTTCTTAAAATGAGTCAACTTGAATTCGCAGAAGCTATAAATGCTAAAAAAACCATGATTTCTTTATACGAAAATGGCCATAGAAACCCATCTAGAGAGACCGTTGAAAAAATATCTCGTTTATCTGGAGTGTCAGCAGACTATATCATGGGACTCTCTGAATATAAAAGTTTAAATTCAACAGAGTCAAAATCATTAAAAGATGATCTCAAAGAAATTATGCTTCAAATTAATGAACTCAATCCAAAAAAGCGTGAAGAGATAATTAATTTAATCAAAAAAGAGTTATAACGAAAAAGCGATAACTAGCTTAATTGCTAACCATCGCTTTTTTTATTTTATTCAGCTTTTCAATAGCTTCCTTATCACCTTTATATATTTTTTCTAATAATACTTCCATTTTATTTTCAACTACATCCCTATCTGATTTTTCTTTTATTAAATTCCCCATATACCCCATCCTCCATCACCCTTAATTATTCAAGAATCCCAAAATGAAGAAAATGAATAACCCCTTAAACGTACGAAATGCCATCACATCCTTAGATGCAATGGCATTTTAAATCATTTATTATCCTAAAGTTCCCGGATCCATTTTCATTATTTGTACTTCTTTTACTTTTTCAGCGGCTTTATTATCATTAGTTGATACCAAACCAACAGATAACAACGATAACGTAATTGTACATGTAATAACTAAACTAGCTACTATTTTTTTCATTCTCATTGTCCCTCACTTTAAGATATCAAAGATTTTTATGTAGAATAAATTACCGTCTTTTAAGAATCGATGATATGCTTTCCTACGCAGTTTCTCATCATTTGTTGCTATCGATAAATAAAAGTCTTGAATCGCGGTTCGATTATCAATCTGATTTAATATTGCAGAAGCTTCACTTTTCTTATTTTGACGTATATACTTTAACGCCCTTTCAGCATCATGATGTATATATCCAGATTTTACATGAATATTATGAATAATACAACAAAAAGAGAGGGTGTTTTCCACTAACTTTCTTTTAAGTAATGATTTGTTATTTCTTATTTTCTTCAACTCTACAAGTGAAAGCTCAAAATAATAAAATGCTTTATCTGGATTACAGAAAATATAACTTTCCGCGACTATACTTAATGCCGTAGCTTTTAATAAACCCGGAGCACTTGCTTCTTCTAGTACTTTTTGCAATAAATCTCTAGCCATTTTCACCTCATCTTGCATTAAATATGCATATGAGCATATTATGTTTAACTCCACCTCATTTAAAGTTTTTTCTAAACCTTTTGGCATATGATTTATTTTTTCTTGTATCATCCTTTGTAGCACTGTTAAAACATTGTATGCCCCTAAATCAAAATAACCATAGATACTCAAAGTGTTCACAAGTATATTTACTCCTGGTTTATTTAAATTGACCTTTGTACGTAACACTTCTATTTCTTTAAGGAATTCCCCTGATCTTAATGAACGAGTTTGTCTATCTAAACAAACACGAAAAATCTCTCTATAATTATTTGTTACTGATTGTTTATACTCTTTTCCAACAAGATCACTAAGTAGGTCCGAATAACCTGCTAAATATAAATAATACATAGCAAGTCGTATATCCGATTCTTTATTGGTACCCTTCAAAAACTCCTGAACTACTTCCATTTTCTTTTCTTCAGAATCAAATCCATCCAAAATTTTCATTAGTTTTGTAAAAGTCATAGGTACTTTCCCATTCAATGTTTTCCATAAATTCGACTGCGATAAATTTGTTATTTTTGACAATTTCGCCGAATTCATATCATCACTTGAAACAATACCTCCAAGACCTATCACCTTATTCATATTGAAGCCTCCTTGAACGCGAGACACCCTCCCGAATTTTTTCAATAGAAAAACTGTACCATAGAGGATTTTATTTGAAATATCATGTTATACTTGGGCTGACTCATGGCAATAGTTTCCCCTATCCAAATTAGGGAACAGCATAAGAGTGGCTGCACACTACTTTTGCTGCGCTATGGGTCTTTTTGTTCCTTTAAATTATATTATTAAGAATATTCTATCACAAATAACCCAAACATCTATTCTCTTATATTCTGAAAATACTTGAGAAAGTTAAAAATACTAATATAAGTCTAGTTTTTTGACAGTTAAAAATATGAAATATTGCATTTGATAATCGGTTTATATGTAACTATAGTGATAGCAAAAGTTCAATTATTCTTTTAGAGATGTAAAGTTAATAAATACCTATTGAGATTTTATATTAAAATTACTATCCTGAACCAAAATAGTACAAGTTTAACTATTTCCAATTATGTAATCACTTAGTTTTAACTGTATATGCCATAATTTAAGAATAAGAAAAGCCACTCATCTAAGTGGCTTTTCTTATTCTTAATAGGCAAACTCAATCTAAATTCATCATTTTCTTTAGGGTATTTTAAAAATGAACATAATTATGATTTTCTACTAAATGGCCTTTTACTCCAATCTGCAGATAAATTATTTAATAAGAAAAGTGTATTTGGAACTGGTGATGGAAACCTCGCAGCTTGAAAATTTGTAAGAAGTGGAGATGCAATAGCGCCATCTATGGTACTACCAGCTTGAACTTGCACCATATCCCCTGCATTCAATTGTACAATCGTAGAAACTGTTACCGCATTTAAAAGCCCAGTATTTCCACCAAAAAAGCTATCATCTCCTGCTATTAAAGCACTGTTAACTGTTATAAATACTTCCGTCACATAATTTAGGGTATTATCAGTAGGACTAAAAATTATAGTAGTAATAATTAAATATACTCCATCTTGTTGCGGTATAAATGTTGATACACCATCATATTCACCATTTAAATCGAATTGTGTAGTTTCAAATGTTACTATAGACAGTGTATTAGCAGTAACGGACTGATCAGTAGATTTGAAAGCTCTGAATGCAGATTCAAATCCCGTTGGACCTGTTGGGCCTGTTATTCCAGTTGCTCC
>NZ_QJTG01000004.1:0-29688 GCF_003217275.1 Bacillus sp. 196mf | reverse complement strand
CCAGTTACCCCCGTTGGACCTGTTGGGCCTGTTATTCCAGTTACCCCAGTTACCCCCGTTGGACCTGTTGGGCCTGTTATTCCGGTTACTCCCGTTGGACCTGTTGGGCCTGTTATTCCGGTTACTCCCGTTGGGCCTGTCGGACCTGTTGCTCCACTTGCTCCCGTTGGTAGAGTAAATGAGGAAATCGGTGGCAATGTCGGTCCTATTAAACTCGAATCCAGTGAACTTGCAGATAGATTTTTAGAGTTTAATCCTTCCCATTTCTTTTTCCTCTCCATATATCTCACTCCAAATAAAAATCATTTCTTAATTAAGAAAATATTAATTGTACAAAATATGATATATACAAGATGTACTATTCCAAATAAAATATTTTAAATAAAAATATTTCCTTAAATATACAAAATTATTTTATAAAATTAACTTTTGTAAAAAACAACCAATATATTAAATAATCAATTCTGTTCATATATGGTAAAATATATCCATCGCTGATATGTCCAACTATGTAATTTTCATAGCAGCAAAATTAAAACTAGACTTATACCACATGACTCAAAATAAATGAAGGAGTGTTTTAAGTGAAAGGACATATTCGAAAAAGAGGAAATAAATATTGCATTGTTATAGATATCGGCCCTGATCCAGAGACAGGAAAAAGAAGACAGAAGTGGTTTTCTGGATATAAGACAAAAAAGGAAGCACAAGCCGATGTGGCAAAGAAGATTACAGAGTTGAATGAAGGAACTTTTATAGAACCATCTAAAGTTACGTTAAAGGATTATCTAAATCATTGGCTAGAAATTAAAAGTATGAGCATAGAAAAGAGCACCTTTGCTGGCTATAGGGCATTTATCAACCAACATGTTATACCTAGTATAGGAATGGTCGCGCTTCATAAATTAAATGTTATGCACATTCAAAAATGCTATAAGACTACGATAGATAAAGGGATTGCAAGCAATTCTATTCTGCTTATGCATAGAATTTTAAAAAGCGCTTTAAACCTAGCCGTAAAACAAAATATTATGTCTCGAAATCCAGCAGATTTTGCTGAGATACCTAAAAAAGAAAAAACCCCTATCCAGACTTGGACAGAGGAAGAAGTAAAAAAGTTTTTAGCTCATTCACAAGAATCACGATATCACATTGGGTATCTACTTGCAATAACTACAGGTATGCGTCTGGGAGAAGTTTTAGGTTTACGATGGCAGGATGTTGATTTTGAAAAACATACCGTTACAATAAATCAAACATCTGGTCATGACAATAAGATCAAAAAAACTGCAAAAACAAATTCTTCAAAACGCACAATTCCTGTACCTAATGAAACAATAGCCGCCTTAAAAAAACATAAAATTTTAATTAATAAAGAGAAATTAAGGTTTGGTTCTGCTTATCTAGATCAAGATTTAATAAATTGTAATGAGTTTGGAAGAATCATAAAAAGAGCACCTTTCAGAAAAAGTTTCATTAGGGCGACACACAAAGTAGGTATAAAAGAAATTAAATTCCATGATTTAAGACATACACACGCAACTATACTATTGAAACAAGGAGTTAACCCTAAAATCATCAGTGAGAGATTAGGTCATACAGATATTTCAATGACATTAAGTGTCTATTCTCATGTTTTACCGAATATGCAAGAAGAAGCCGTTAAAAACTTTGGTAAAAGCATCTTTGGATAACGTATGTTTGCAAAATGTTTGCAATTCATAAAAACAGGTCAAACAAACGTTGTTATATCAGGGCTTGTTTAACCTATCATCTTATATTCTTGATAAAATCTCCGAATCCCTATTGAAATATTTAATAATGGAGCGTTCTCACCACCGCGGGTTATGCATTCGAATCGATATACATAGGAGAAAAAATCTTGTGTTTTTTCATCTTTTATCGGCCCTGACATCGCCTCACAAATATTTTGTGATCTAAGAGGGGAAAAATAGATTTCTTCTTCATTTGTATTTTCTAAATATATAGGACGCTCACAAAAAATATGTGAGATTAAAGCGGGCACCCACTTAGAATACGTTTCATTATCATGTAGTACTGGCAAATTAGAAATCAAATCGGATTGCCATTCATATTTTGGTGGTTCTACTAATCTATTTGGTTTCCAATCATGAATAATCTCATACCAACTTTGAAAAATATAATCGAGCTGCTCTTGTCTAATAGGTTCTTTCGATACAATCCATGGTGTATTTTCATTTAATACGTACGGGTTATGCTGAATAAACAATATATCCGAAAACATATCATACAATCTTTCATTCAAACGTTTCAACTTACTCGTTAATAAAAATGTCTTATAATGTATCTCTACGATGTCCAGCCATTCAATAGGAAAGTATATAAATGATACCTTTTCATTTAAAAGGGGTTCTACTATATTTTCAAATGTTAGCAGCCTTAATTTTTTCATAAAATGATTCCTTCCTTTCTTCAGTTGTCTTGATTATCAAAAAGCTAGAACAATAGTTACTTAATCTCATCCATTTAAACCAAGTATTTAAAAGAAACGTAAAAACTGTTTATCTACATAAATTATTATCAAACCGACTCTTTTAAAAATTCAAAGTAATTATCATGTATAACACCTCTATTATATTTTAATTTCGATACATTCGAATTATACATTACACTTAATGCATTGTACTTATCATTTACAATATCTTTACAAAAAAACCAAAAAAGAACACCTTAATTCGGTGCCCTTTTTACAAATATCAACCTTTATGTAATTGAACATATAGATAACAGTAATCCCCCAAATGAAATTGCTCCTAGTAAACCTACTACAACTCCTGTTAAACAAATACAATCAGCAAGACAAATAGAAGACTGCGATAATGGAACAAATGACCTACTTGTACTCGAACCATATTGTTTTATTTTCTCATAATTCACATCTAACATTAGATGTAAACATGTTACACCATCCTCAATAGTATGTAGAGGTTCTTTTTCTAATCGCTCCAATAATTTACTATCAAAAGCAACTGATAGAGGATACTGCTTATCTAATTTCATATTTTGATAAATTAGTTGCAAACGAGATAATATATTGTTTTTCTTCTTTTCAGATGTTACTGTACATTTCATTTTATTAAATTCATTTAATAACAGTGTCAATTCATCTCTTTTTCCGTATAAATCTTTAGCTATTTTTCTCTTTAGTTTATACGAATGGATAATAGATTTTAGTTCAATCATATTCATACACTTCCTAATTACATATTATTTACCCGATTATTTTATAGATAAACAGTACTTTTTAATCTTATTTAAATTACACTCAAGCATCTTCATTTACTATCGATTAACATTACATTAACCTTACAAAGTTGTAATAAATTCATTAGCTAGAAGAAATCAATCCCTAAACCAGACAGATATTTGATGATAAAACCATAAGAAAAAAGCAATGATTAGATTTTAAATCTAGTCATTGCTTTATCCATCACCTCTTGATTACACCTATATATCTTATTGTTACTCTTTCACTTGAATGATTGAATATATCCATTAATAATGGCTATATTCTTTGTCGGCACGTACATATATAAAACTAATGTTTTTTAATTGATAAGGTGAAACTTTAATTAGCCCTCACCAATTGGGCTTTTATGGGTAGTCCGCCATCTAACTTCTCTTTGCTCCCGCTGAATTTTTTTAGGGTCTTACTGCCCTGCAAATAGCAGGATAAATGCAATCAATATTCATACGTTATAATAGTATCAGTAGTACCACTAAAACCATCAAAACAGTTAGAGCAACCACCACAACCTCCACAACCTCCGCAACCAAAACAACCGAAGCAACCAATACAACGGAATCCACCACAACGGAATCCGCCACAACGACCTCCACCACAACCACCACAACGACCACAACCGCCACAGCGACGAGCAGCATCTTCAATATAGTAATATGGATATTGGTTTTGCTGGTCCCAATAGACAATATTTCCAGACCGGTAATCATTAAGACTTAACGCTTGTAGTTCTTGTTGAAACTGATTCATTTTCATAACCTCCGTTTATAAAATACAACCTCATTGATGCTTCCCTATATTTCTGTTCGTTACATCTAAGTAAAAATAGTGCTATAAACTAAGTTCAATACGTACACCAACAAAGTATGACTTATCACTAAATGATGCACCTTGTTCATATACCTATTTTTGCTATGGGCTCATTTTTATAAAATGAAACTTTAATCAGTGGGGGGGAGTTCATCCCCCGCTGATTATTAGCCCTCACCAATCAGGCTTTTACGAACAGCCCGTTAATGCGGGATAAATAAAAATTAAAAAATATGAATTCTAGCCTCATATCTTCATACCTACTAAATTCAATTAATTTCTCAATAATTATGTTGTCATATCCTATATATTTCCGTCTGCCGCTTAGATTTTTCTGTACTGTAAATGCCTTTCACTATAACACCTCCAAGTAACCGGTTTCTATGACAGATAAGAAATTCCTACAAAGAAAAAAGCCCTTATTAGGGCTTTTCATTCTATTTCTCCAGCAAAACTCTCTATGAAATTCCTAATAGAAAAAAGACACACTTAGATTGATGCGTCTTTTTGTGATGCCTCTTTTGTGAAATCATATAAAGCAATTGCGCCTAAAAGAACAAGTATACCTTGAGGAACATCTAGCAAAATAGTTTTCCAAATTTCTGGAATTACCCATTTAATATCTGCTGCCGTTTCAAGATATGTTTGGAAATAGCTGATTGTGAAATTAATTATCCCTAAAAATACAAACAACGATAAACCAAATCGAATTAATTTCTTATTTGTAAACATATAACACCTCTCAAAATTCATTGGATATTCCTGCTTTTGCTTCTTTATATTTCCATATCTTTATATCTAATTTTAACACATAAAGAACTCAAAAAAATACGATATGCATATTTGCATATCGTATTAACCACACTCCATGATAATTTAGAAATTCCTGCAAAGAAAAAACAACTCCGTTACAGCTAACAGCTCGGGTTTCTTTTCTTATTTAACTTCATACCACCAACATTTACGTTCTTTGATTGTAAAATAAATGTGACAGAAGTTTATCCAGTTAATGCGTAGACAAGTAAATAAGCTAAATTATCGATATTCTATTTCGCCATATCCGTAGCACTAATGACTTTACGCGAATTTGACAAGAAAAAATATATAGATAGGTATGATCCATACCTATCTATAACATTACTTCTATTCTTTATTCAATTACGTCTTTTACGTCTGTATCCACTGGCCACTTTTCTAATGTATAAGCCATTTCCCAAAATGAATATTCATATTGACTGCTAATAATAAAATGCTGTTTCATACGTTTGCGGTCTGCCTCTGTTACTTTTTCAGCGATAGTATCTAAACGTGTAATTTGTTCTTCAACTAGCGTACGGAACCAATCAGATCCATAAGCAGAAATCCATTCGTTATAAATTGGCTCTTCCGGCTGGCACTCTTTTAAGCGTTCGCCAATTTCATAATACAACCAATAGCAAGGTAAAATTACTGCAATGATATCTCCTAAATGCCCTTCATACGCAGCACGATACATATGTGAAGTATACGCATATGCAGTTGGCGCAGGAATAAAATTATCTTTTTCTTCTTTTGTTATCCCTAGCTTTTTAGCAAAATTCTCATGTAAAGATAACTCGGCCTCATATGTATTTTGAGCATGATGTGCCATACGAGCTGTCGTCTCTAATTCAAGAGCTTTTGCAGCTCCTAAAGTTTGTACTCTAGCAAAATGACTCAAATAATATGAATCTTGAAGCACATAATAGCGAAAACTAGCTAAATCTAATGTTCCTTCACCAAGTTTTTTTACAAAAGGATGGTTAAAACTCGCTTCCCAAATTGAATCTACTTCTTTACGTAATGATTGTGAAAAAGTCATTTAAATCCCTCCAATAATGTATAAAATATAAGTATTTATCCACAATTATTAAAGCTGTAAAATAAAAAAACTTTCTTTACAGGCGTAAAGAAAGTGAAATTGACAGTATTTATTTACTCATTAAATAGCAACGTCTTTCCCACTTCCCTACGCTGGCATTAACCAGATCAGGTACTAAGAGTCTCAAAATCACATTTGATCTCAGCCTATAAAAGGCTCCCCTAGTGGATAAATATTTTGTTTTTATAATGTATTCATCATAGCATACTTCGTGAAACTGTCAAAAGAATTAGTTATATAATCTCCTTAAAACCCTTCTTCATTTCTAACTTTTAATGATGTTTCAATAATTATATCTAATAGTTTGCTATAACTAATTCCCGCTGCTTCTGCACTTTTGGGAAATAGGCTTGATTGTGTCATCCCTGGTAATGTATTAATTTCCATTACATATGGAATTCCGTCCTTCACCATCATATCAACTCTTGCATAAACACTACATTTTAATGCTTTATAACAAGTCAGTGAAGCTTTATTTACACGTTCATTAATTTCTGCTGGAAGTTCGATAACTTCCTCAACTGTACTAGTATCATCATATTTTGCATTGTAATCAAAGAACTCGGCTGCATGTCGAATTGAAACTATAGGTAACTGTTTTCCATCCAGAATAGAACATGTAATTTCATCACCTTTTATATACTTCTCAATTACTACTTCAGAATCCCATTCGAATACAGTTTCTAGCATTGAGATCAATTCATTTTTATTGTAAACGATTTTCACCCCGACACTCGATCCGCCAGAGTTTGGTTTTACCACTAATGGAAATCCTAACTTATCTAACTCATCAAGATTTAGATCCTCCATTTTTGTAAGTTCAATCCAATCTGGTGTTTCTACACCTTCATAACGTAAAATCTTTTTCGAAATATTTTTATCCATACATATACTGCTAGATAACATATTACTTCCGCTATAAGGAATCCCTAAACTCTCCAGTGTTCCTTGAACTGTCCCATCTTCTCCGTATTTTCCGTGTAATGCGAGCAATGCAAAGTCAATGTCTTTCGCTTTTTCAATTAAATCCATTTTTTCGTTTAATGTAATTGGAACTATTTCATACTTATTTTTATCTAAATGAGCAATCATTTCATTCCCCGTCATAATTGAAACTTGTTTTTCAGACGATACCCCGCCCATAATAACACCGATTTTCATTTTCTCAACTCCAAATTTCATTTTTTAATGTATCACCAATTATTTTAATTCCCCGAACTATTTCTTCTTCTTTCAAGCGCGAAAACCCTAATCGGAAAGTGTTTGCTCCTTCTCCATCAGAGTAAAAAACATCTCCAGGTGAAAACGTAACGCTTTTCTCATAACACTTTTGTAAAAGTGTGCGGGCATTCATATGCTCTTCTAGCTCTATAAATAAATGAAGTCCACCATCTCCAGTCATTCTTTTAAAAGGAATGTACTGGTTACATGCCCCGACAGCTAACTCATATTTTTTCTTATAAACAGATCTTGCCTTTTTTAAATATTTTTCAAAATATCCCTCATGTAAATATTGAAACAGAACAGCTTGATCTAGCGTAGATGTGTGAATCGTTCTTGCTCTTTTTACGCTTTCTAAATAATGAATCAGCTCTTTATCTGCAATAATCCAGCCTACACGTAAACCAGGGAAAAGCACCTTTGAAAAGCTACTAATATAAATCACATTATTGCCAGCTCCCGCAAAAGTTAATAATGGAGCTAAATGTGAACCTGAATAACGTAATTCTTCATTAAATCCGTCCTCTATAATAGGAACCTTGTATTTTGAGAATAACCGCATCAATTCCGTTCTTTTCTCTGAACTCGTAACAATACCGGTTGGATTATGATAAGAAGGAATTAAATAAGCAAAATCAAAATCTTTTTCACGCAAACTTTTTTCAACTTCATTCGTATCAATACCATCCTCATGCATATCAATCCCATGAACTTCAAGTCCATGTAAACGGAAAAGCTTAAGTGCAGCATGGTGAGTTGGATTCTCACAAATGACACGACCGGATTTTTTTGATAAAGAAGAGAGTACAATATCCAATCCTTCTGTAAATCCATTTGTAATTAGAATATCTTTATTCGAAATGTCTACACCTTTCATTTCCATGTAATGAAGTAAATAATTCATTAACGGTCTATATCCCTTTGCATATCCGTAGTTCAATACGATGTCCCCTTCAATGGACATACGAGTAAGAAAAGCTCTTTTGAAATTTTCAACATCAAATAGCTTCTCATCCGGGGCTATACTATTAAAAACAATCATTCCCTTTTCCCAACGAACACCATGTTTCATTAAATCTAATTCGTCCGCTAATGCGGTCACTGTATTAAGTTTATTTTTCCAATCTATTTCAACAGACGAAGTGTTAGATATATCCACCTTCGCAACAAAGTTCCCTTTTCCTTTAACTGCATAAATGAGTCCTTCTTGCTCTAAATCTGCATAAGCAGCGAGTACAGTGTTTCTACTCACACTTAGTAATTCACTTAGTTCCCTTGTTGATGGGATTTTTTGATCCCCGAGCAAATGCCCTTTCATAATCATCTTTTTCAAATAGTCTTTTAATTGAATATAAACGGGACGATCTTTAACAACTTTAAAATCCTTAAACAATTCCTTACCCCCTGCAATCATTTTTGCATATTTATTTCATTCTCAAAAGGTCCACGACATATGTATTTTTTATAAAGGGCGGTACGGTCTTACAAATCTTTTCGATATAAGTTAATTACATCTTTTAAAGCTGCAGCTGCAGCGCCTCGTGGATTAGAAGCCCCGCCAATTGTAGTAACTTGCCCCATCGTATCTGTAAAGAACGTAATTCCTTTTTCGGTCCCATTTACTTTTGCTAACGGATGATCTTTTTCTATTTCGCACGGTTCAACATTTAAATTCACATTGCCACCCTCATCCTTATATATTGATGCTATTAATTTAATAATTTTATGTTGTTTCTTAGCATTTTGTATTTGCTGTTTTGTAACGTGCTCGATTCCTTTTATATGTATATCAGTAAGTGTTTTCTCTGTTTCCATTAAGCTGTTAGTCAAAAGTAACAATTTACACGCACTATCTGAACCACTTATATCTAATATAGGGTTTGTCTCAGCAATCCCTTTATTTTGTGCTTCTTTCAGCGCTTCTTCAAATGTCATATCTTCCTCATACATTTTCGTAAGAATATAATTAGTTGTTCCATTTAATATTCCTTCTATTTTATCAATACTGCAACCGGCTAAACTAAATTGTCCAATATCTAGTGTCGGTAGTGCAGCGGCTGTTGCACCGCTATATCGAATTCGTACATTTGCGCCTCTTGCTGCTTCATTTATTTCTCTCCAGTTTGTAACGAGCGCACCTTTAGAAATTGCTACTATATCCATCTGTTTCTCAATCGCTTGTTTCATATATTGTTTCCCTGGATTTCCATCTTTAAGATTTGTAACCGTTGATTCTACCAATACAGTACCACTTATGCTAGTTATTGCACGTTCCTTCGGATGATATTCTAAATATTTTTCAATTGCAGCGGTACCGCCACCATACATTAATAAATGATGAAGTGATAAGCCGTCTTCATTATGTATTGCAATATTTCTCCCTAATACGCCGCTTACAATTAATTGAATCCCATATGTTTCATATATATATGAATATTTTTCATTTAATAATTTTATAAACTCTCTGCCTACTGTTCCGTATCCTGATAATACAACTTGAATTTTCATAATATCCCCCCATATTTTTCTACCAAACCCCTCTTTCAATATAATATAAAGCGCTCTCGAATTCCATCGAGAGCGCTTTATTATTACCTATTTCGGTAAACGTGATAGCTTTTTAGCAATTGTTCTATAAAACTCTTGAATGCTAGAAAAACCTAACGAGTCTGAAACACTTAACCCTACCATGTCGAGATGGTCCCAATTCGCTTTCGTTTCGATATGATTCCATTTTCCAATCTGTAATGACTCATTATTATTTACAGTAACATTAGAAGATGGTGCAATCATGGAATTTGTATTTACTACACCATCATTTTGCCACCAAGAAGTATCAACTAGCGGACGGTTTTCTTCATATCTCGCATAAGAACCTAAGAAAAATGCATTTCCCATTAACACTTTATTCATCGTTATATGAGGCAAATGTAAACCTGTTATAGGTGCTGCTTGTGATGCATGTCCACTATAGGATAAATAATACACATCTGGTTGCGTCTTTACCCAATTATTTAACTCCTTTGCACCATCTGTACTTAAATCCCACTGACTTATATCTTTTGTATTTTTCCAAAGTGAACTATTTAGAATACGATTACTATATTGGAAAAAGGACTCTCCAGCATTCTTCTTTATACCCCATTGATCCAATTTAAAATCATATAATGATAAATTATTGTTCCCTCCAAAGCTTGCAGCTGTAATGAGTAAATCTTTAACGAACGGAAGTAGAAGACTCCCATCCGCAAGTGTTGTACCGTTGTGAGGGGTTGCTAATGTTGTAACACTATGAACATATGATTTTCCGCCTTCAAATAGTGGTGATATTTTGGTGTCTGGGTGATTTTTCACATAATTATTTTCTTCAAAACTACCTTCTTTTAATAGCTGTACTAATGTTCTAATCGTTTGTCCACCCATGCTATGTCCAACTAAATGAACTTTATTTGTTTCAGTCCAATTCGGTGCAAAACCACTATAAGTTCTGCCAAAACGATTATGTCCATGTTTCTCAGCATGTACGGCACCATAGTCTACTGTCCCACCGTTAATTTGTGCATACAATTCACATGCACGATCCCAGTTACTAGAAACAGGTCCAACAGCTGCGGTATGTACCATATAACCATTTCGTTTCAAATCTTCCTGTATATCATGAACACCACCCCAATATTTTACGCCCAGCATTTCTTCCCTACCCCATCCAGCAAATCCATTCACCAATATGATAGGATAATTATTTTGTTGTCTTTCTTCAGCGTATGATATTTTCGCTGCGAATGAACATACGGTCACTAATGCGAAAAAACATATTTTTAAAAATAACTTCCCCATACTTTCTCCCCCTAATAAAACGTTTACATTTTTCTTTTCGAAAAATTAACAGAATAATTTAACAACTTAAACATAATGTAAAGTATTTTATATACGTTGTATATATAGAAAACACATACAAATGTTGATAAATATTAATTCAAGTGAACATTTACTTTTTACAATATAACTTGTAAATCTGTTTATTTGAATTTATAATTAGATATAGTTTCCTCATGTTAAAAAGATTTAAAAACCATAAGAAAACTAATCTCATTGCTTCAAAAAGGAGGAAAAAACATGCAAATCGGATCAAATATTCATACATTATCTCAACCTACTAAAATAACTCCATCTACTCTTGAGCATAATACTATCTCTTCTACTAAACTTGAAAGTAAGAAAGTAAATGATCCTATCAAGTTTGATATTCGTTCATCTGAAAAAGAAATGAAACAGCCTGAGCATAAATTTAATGAATTAGATTTATGGAAGATGTTAAAGGATAAAGGTGTTCCTTTATGGATCATCCTTGAAATGCTACAAAAGGCTCGTAAAGAAAAAGAAGCCCAAAATAATTCAGTTCAAAATTCAAATGCGATTGAGGAAACAAACGAGACTCGATTAAATGAAGTAATGTAAAGCATAATAATTGATTTGTCTATAAACTAAAAAGAGTTCGAAGCTGATAAACTTTCTATCAACCTCGAACTCTTTTTTAAGATTTTTCTCCGATCGTTACAAACTGAACTGATACTTTCTCTTTAAAACCTTCAATTAGCTTTCTTACTTTTACTTTTTCATTAATTAATGTATTATCTGTCGACATTTTAGGTTTTTCATCACCTAACGACTTTTTTAAATGTAGAAGTTGCATATTCGTTTCATTCGCTTTTATTTCTTTATACACACTATTTTTCGCCACAATGATATACCATAGTGCTCCATAGTCACGTTTATTGCCAAGCCAAGCATCACTATCATATGCAACTGGTATCTCTTTTCCTTCTATTTTAATACTTTTAATATTCTTTTCTTCTTCATTTATATATAGTAGTGAGCTTTCTTTTGGAAAATTAGGTAACGTATCTACCAGTTTGGAAAGGGCTCCTTGGTCACGTTTACGAAAAATCTTTGCTTTAATCATCGCTTGTGCAGTAGATTCATTTAATATTAATACCTTTCCTTTTTCAAATTCCCCTGTTTTCACTGGGAAAATTTCATGTTCTTTCGTATTTTCCTTATAACGATTCATAATTGCTCCAGTATGATTCTCATCTCCAATGATTAATACACCGTTAGCTGGAAATAATTCTTCACTTTTAGCACATGCACTTAAACTAATTAAAATTAATATACATAATATGAAAATTGATAATGTTTTTTTCATTACAATTCCTTTCATAACTCATATTGTTTTTTTACATGCTTTTCTGCAATGTTACTTGCTGATGTTCTCTACTGTTCCATAGTTTTATAAAGCTTTTGTAGGTAACGCCAACGAGTGATAAAGAAGTATAAAACTTGTATACATATAAATGAAATTAAAATGGCGATAGAGCTATTTATGATAGAAAAGTCGACTAATTGTTGTAATGCCATATAAGCGACTACAGTATGAATCACTGCAACGACAATTGGTAAAAAGAACATTAATAATAACTGCCTCGTTACAACCTTTTTCAACTCACCTTTACTTAATCCCATTTTCGAAATCATTTTATATTGCTGTTGATCGCGATCTAAATCTGTATATAATCGGAAATAAATAAAACTAGCGGCGAATGTAAAGAAGACGATTCCGACTAAAATACTTACCATAAGTAATAAACCATTCTTTTGCTTTGCTTCCAACAAGTTTAATGTTAAAGCTTCAAAGTAGAAATCTCTATCCCTAAGATCTTTATCAAATATACTCTTTAATTGATTGGAAATCTCTTTCGTTTTTATCCAATCATCTACAACAAATCCGTAAGTACGATATGAAATTTCTTCATTAACTGGGTCACTAGTAAGAGGCATTCCATCATATACTTGATCTTGAACAGCGATATAAATAGTTCTAGAATCATGTGGTAAAACTAAATTTTCTACAGCTTTTTTCACATGAAATGTCTTTGTCCAATCACCTTGAATGACTTCTATATCCTTTTTATACTCGCCATTTTTAAATTCTTGTTTTTGTGATACAACTCCAGGGATTAATAAAATTTCATCTTCTTTTTCAATGGTTTCTTGTTGATAGCCTAGTGCTTTAGCAAGATCGTTGTATTCACTTAACTTCATTACATTTACGCTATTTTCTGTGTATATATATGAAGATGAAGCCATTCGATACGGAATATTAGCATCAGAAAGGTGTTTTTTTATAATAGAAAGATTTTTATTCAATACTTTGTCATTTTCCAAACTTCCATACAAAAATGTATACGGATTTGTCATCCTTACCAAATCCCTATTTCCAATTGCGGCTGTTGTACCAATTGCTGTAAATGCAACTGCTGAAACAATAGATACTATAAAAAACATCGTTGCATTATCTTTCATACGGTAAATTAATTCTGAAAATGTTAATATATTTGTTCTCTTTAAAAAGAAAGATTCTCTCCTTTTAGCAAGGTGCAATATATAAACGCTACACTGAGTATATAAAAAGTACGTTCCTATAATTACTAGAAGCACACCTATTCCAAGCGTAATAAAATTGGTACTTGGTATAAAGCGAAATACTGAAAAATATCCATACCCTATACTAATTAAAGAAAGTATCGATAATAAAACTGAAGATTTCGGTTCAGGTTTTGGCTTTTCCTCTGCTCGAATAAGTTCCACAAGTTCCGTTACTTTTATCATTTTAAATGTAAATAATGAAACAATTAAAAACAAGAAAAGAAATGTAATAACTGTTAATAATACAGCTCGGACTGGTATATAAAAAGGTAAACCATTATTAATCATTAATACACTTGCACTTATCAATAAGACTAGTTTAGAAAATATGAGTCCAATGAAAATCCCTATACAAATTGAACCAAGTCCAATCAACATATTTTCAATTAATAATAATTTCTTAAGCTGTCTCATTGACATACCTTGCATCATTAAAATGCCAAATTCTTTCTTACGCGTCTTTAAAAACGAACTAACTGAATATAAAATAAAGAAAAATGAAAATACAAAAATCAATCCTTGCGAAACTGAAAATCCCAATGTACCAAATGCACTTATTGTTGCACTTGTCGATTTCAACTCACCTTGTAAATCAGGATGAAATAATAAAAGAGCATACGTAAAGAAAATCATAATAGAAAATGCACTACTTAAAAAATGGGCAGCATATGTACGCTTATTGCGAAAAATATTATTAAATGCGAACTGACGAAAAGTCATGCCTTTTTCCTCCTAACAAAGAAAGGACATCCATAATCTTTTGATAAAAAGTTTGCCTACTTTCACCACAATAAATTTCGTTATATAGTTGACCATCTTTAATAAAGATTACTCGGCTGCAAAAGCTCGCTGCATACGGATCATGTGTAACTAACATCATCGTTGCTTTTTCTTCTTTATTTAGAGTATCAAGCATCTCCATTACATCATTTGAAGATTTAGAGTCCAAGTTCCCTGTTGGTTCATCTGCAAGTAATAATTGCGGCTTATGAACGATCGCACGAGCGATTGCTGTTCTTTGAGCTTGTCCCCCTGATATTTCAAACGTTCTTTTACTCAATATATCAGTAATGTTTAACTTCTTTGCAATCTCTTCTACTCGTTTATTCATTTCTTGGACGGAAACACCATCTAAAGTCATCGGCAATACGATGTTTTCTTTTACAGTAAGTGTGCTAAGAAGATTAAATGATTGAAATACAAATCCTAATTGTTTTCTGCGGAATAACGCTAATTCTTCTGATGATAATTGAAAAGGATTTGTACCATTAATAAATATTTCTCCCGATGATGGAGAATCAATAGTAGATACCATATTTAATAACGTTGTTTTCCCACTACCTGACGGGCCCATAATTCCTACAAATTCACCTTCTTGAATTGATAAATCAATATCTACTAATGCTTTATACGGTATTTTCCCTTTATATACTTTACTAATACTATTTGCCTGCAAAATTTCCATTTATATTCTCCCTTCATTTCCACTGCTCACTATAGAGTGTAAATGAATTGTCTTACAGCTCATATTGATTCACCTTTCATTTATCTTACACGCTTGTAAGATTTCTAAAAAAACTGATAACAAACCTATTTTCAAATCTATAAACAAAGCATATCTATCTTATAATATTTGCATATTGGTTAGAATTACAATGCTATTTTCTAATCTTTATTTTATTAATAAGAAAAGACCGATTTTTTATCGGTCTTTTTACTTTCAAATATTATATTTTAACTATTGTATGTAGTTGAAGCATATTTGAGTTACCCATTAAATACTATTTCACTTTATAATAACCTCTGCAAAAAAATGAGTGCTTCGGTTTCATTGCAATCAAAAACGAATTGTAAATATCTGAGGCGGAAATGAATGCGTTTATCCAACATATAAATAATAAAATTGATTTAATATTTCCTGATACAAAGAACGATATCATGGCAGGAACTACTGATAATACAATTATAGGCAAGCTCATAAAGACCCAAAATCTCGTTTTGGGTAAGACTGCATTTGTATTTAACCAAAAAAATCTTTTACTAAATGTTAAGCTAATATCCCCTTTTTTACTTATTACTAAAATGTGTAGACATTCGTGAATGATGAAGACTAACATACCTATTATGATAAGATAAAATATATTAATATGAGTGAAACCTGTTTCAAAAAAATAAGGTATTATAAAAATGATTATCTGAAGTAAATATACAAACTTCATATAATGTTTTCGGTACCAATTATTCTGTATAAAAGGAGTCCATTCTGAAAAATCCATACTTATTTGTGGCAAGTGACGAAACCAAATTATAATATGTGTTCCCCTCCCTCATTTAAACTAATTCCTGGCTTATAGATTTAATCTACCTACTAGCACTCAACCGTAAGTTTTATATGTAGCTCTTTAATAGACTTACCAGCAATTTTTGTTGACTAAGACTAAATGCTTCTTTATACCGCCCACTTTTCTTTTCCCTTCCATTTTTTAAGTAATTGATTTGTAGAATGATTTGAGTAAGAAATTTGTATTATCATTGATACATAAATTCGACAAAATATTCCAATCACCTTTTCATAAATGATTTTCAACTGGATATCCCATGTACAGCTTGATTTCCCTATTTTGTTGAAAAGCAATTCCTTCAAGAAGTCATTACAATTGTACCTTTCTTATGTCAGCAAGTATAAAGTGAAACTTTAATCAGTGGGGGTTTTACTGCCCGGTAATGCGGGATAAAATGAATATAAAAAAGCTTAGAGTTTTAGCTCTAAGCTTTTTTATGATTTCGTTTTAATTCCTTTTACAGAGAAATATTTTTTATCCATTCAGATTTACTCAATACATAATGATTATATAGTTGATTTTCTATCTTCTGTTCACTCAAATAAGTAAACCCGCATTTTTTAATAACTTTATTTGATGGTGCATTGTTAATTAAAGCAATTGCGTTGAGGATAATTAAATTTGTTTCTTTAAACAAATAGTCAATTAAACCTTTAGTCGCTTTTGTAGCATAGCCATGATTTTGATGTTCATTTGAGATAGCATACATTATCTCTCTGTTTGGTGAAGGGAGTTCTTCTTTCATGCCTGTGCAGCACCATCCAATGCATTCATTTGTAGCTTTCTTAAATATTCCTAGCTTTAACATACGATTATCTATGTTATTCGTAGTTTTCACTGCCTCAAGAAATACTTTATTTGCTGGTATTTCATAATTTGCAATCCAATCCATCCTTTGTTCTTTTGTTGATTTCCAGTCTGGTAAAAACTTTTCTATTTCCGGTTGATTTGCTATTTTATAAATACTCTCTGCATCTTTGACCATAAACTCTTGCAAGTATATATCTCCACAATCTATTCTAAATAACTTAGTCAAACTCTCTTCTCCCATATTAATCCCCCTTACTTACGTTATAGCGCCTTAATCTGCTTCGTAAGTTCTATAAATCGTTCATCAAGTTCTTTATATTCTTTGTCGTTAGAAGTTAAAAAGCTTAATTTTCCTAATACTTCTTGTCTCTCTGTTTCTAACTTTAAACGTAGCTCTTCAATATCATCTCTTGTTTTAGTAGGTTCTTCTAGCTGCTTTTGTATCGTATTGTTTGAAAACACGAGTTTTGTGTTAGTTGTTTTCTCCAGAAAATATCGATCGTGAGATACAATTACTAATGTTCCGTTATACTCAGCTAATGTATTTTCAAGTTGTTCACGTGAAGGTAGATCCAAGTGATTCGTCGGTTCGTCTAAAATGAGTACATCTTTTTCATCTAAAATATAAGCCATTAGCTTACATTTTACTCTTTCTCCCATACTCATATGCTCAATCGGCTCTTTCCATTGAGACGCTTGGAATCCTAAATGTTTCATTAAATTTTGGACTTTTCCTCTTTCTTCAAACGTCTCTTTAAAAAATAAATTTTCCGGTGTTCTATCAAGCGGTAAATCAAAAACTTCTTGTGTTAAATAGCCTATGTTTGCAGATGGTGAAATCCATATTTCTCCTTCAGCAGTTTCCGTTCCCATAATCATCTTCAGTAATGTTGTTTTTCCACTACCGTTTGGTCCAACAATCGCAACTTTCTCACCGTGCTGAATTGTAAAATTAACGTTTTCAAATAATGCTTTCCCATGAAAGTCTTTTTTTAATTGCTTCACTTCTAAAAAGCGTTTTCCTACTTTTTTGTTCGCTTGAATAGAAAACTCAACTGAATATTCTTCTTTCACACGTTCTACTTTCGTTTTCTCCAGCTCTTTTTCGAGTCGTTTTCGTTTTGACTTCACTTGTGCATCCATTCGCTTCGCTTTTACACGATAGAATTCTTTCACACCTTCTTGTTTTGTAGACTGCGCGTGTGCCTTTTGTGACCATGAACTCAATTCTTTTATATGTGTTTCTACTTGTTCTATCTTTTTTTGCTGCTTTTCATATTCACGCTGCTGCGACTTCCTTCTTTGCTCACGTACTTTCATGTAGCTCGTATAATTACCACTATGCTCAATTAATTTTTTGTCCTCAATTGACCATATTTTTGTTGCGACAACATCTAAAAAATATCGGTCATGCGATACGACGATAACTGTACCTTTCATATTTTTAATTTGCTTAATGAGAAATTCTGTACTCATCTCATCTAAATGATTTGTCGGTTCGTCTAATATTAAGACATTAGGATTTTCAGCAAATCCTTTTGCTAATCGTACTTTCAGCTTTTCACCACCACTTAAAGTATGAAAGTCGTTCGTTGGCACGCCCCATTTCGCAAGCAGTTCTGCTTCTTGCGAAATCACATCATTACTAATAAAAGATTCTATTTCTTGCTCAACATATGCGGTTGTCATATTCATTTGCTGCCATTCAACAATCCCTTTTGAAGGCTCAATCTTTCCATTTATTAATTGAAGTAACGTTGATTTACCAGCACCATTTTTACCAATTAATCCGATAACATCCCCTTGTTTCACTGCTACATTCATTTTTTCTAACAAAGTATTTTCCATTATTTCAACGTAAACATCATTTAATTTTAAAATTTCTTTCATATTACCGATCCCTTTCATTAAGGGAGAACAAAAAAATCCTCCCAAAGTAATTTTGGCAGGATTAGTCGTTACATTATTTATACCCAAATAAGCTATTACGCAAATCAAATAGCAATACCGTTGTTTGGAATTGGGCAGACTAATCCTAATTTTTATAAATTGAAATTTATTTCATTTCAACATTTAAAAATAAGATTAGTTAATCATCGTCCACCCATCATTCCTTTCCGTCATTAATAACCATATTGTACCATACTAGTACTGTATGAGTAAATGCAATTATTTGTGCTGTTAAAAAGATTGCTTTCTTTTAGGCTTATTTATCATTTCTTAGCTTCATATTGAACAAGCACAAATTACATTGATTGTAATACGTCCTTTAGATTTCCCCAGTAGTAAACTTCTAAGCACTCTCTCTTATATAAATTTTATATAAAAACAAAATGTTATTCGTTACCCAATAACCACTTATTGTTTTTCGATAAATTTTTATTGATTATTCCCTTGTGATAAGCTATTATATCTTTACAGAAAATAATAATGTAAGGATTGAATTTATGGACAGGACATTAAAAATCACAAAGTTAAATATGTTTTTAAGGATTTTTCTCATCCCGATTATAGTAGGGATTATTGTTGGTATACTAACTAAATTGGGGCAAAGTATACTTCCTGGACACTGGAATTCATTAGCTAATCTAGGAAGCGTTTGGTTAGTTCCATCCTTTTTTGTGGCTAGCTTTAGTTATTCTAAGCGTTCAGCTATACTTTCTGGTATCCTTGCACTACTCGGTATGGTATTAGGCTACTATGGTTATGCAATAGTTATTAAAAATGTAGCTCACTCTATTTATTTTATATCTGTATGGATTGTATGTGCATGTATAGGAGGAACTATCTTTGGAATTGCAGGTTTTCTATGGAAAGATACTACAAATCCACTTCATAAATTCGGAAGCGCACTTTTAAGTGGAGTTTTTGTAACGGATGGACTTCACATTCTTTTAAATTTTGAACACTATAGTCACATGTTACCTGTTGGATATACCGAAGTCATAGTCGGGATTATCTTGATTCTTGTATTAGAACGCTCTAATGCTAATCGAATTTCTTCTTTCTTAATGATGGTTCCTATTACTATTTTAGGATTAATTGGATATAAATTATTAAGTTTGTTTGTTTAATTACAATACTGTATCATGAAAAAATAAAAGACTAATTCTATTATAATCCACAAAAAATATCACGAATTTGAACATTATACTTATTCATGTTAATACACTTATTCAAAGGATGGATACATAAAGCTACCTCTTTCAAAGGGATAGCTTTTTTCTTACAAAATCTATTTATCAATTTATTATTAAATCCTTCTAATTTAACAACCGTATTTATTAACGTGTCATTATACATACTAAGATGACCTTTTACTATTTCATATAATTGCTATAAAATAAGGCTAAAAAACCTATCTCCAAAGTTTTTTAGCCTAGATCACTTATCTACACATTAAAAAATTTAATTCGTACAACTGTACCTTTACTAACCTCTGAATTGATTTCTACACTATGTCCTAATTGTTTCGTAATTTCATATACAAGATATAGTCCCATCCCTGTTGATTCTTTAAAATCTCTACCATTTTCTCCTGTAAAGAAAGGTTTAAAGACTCTTGGTAAATCTTGCTTTGGTATTCCTACACCATTATCGATAATTTCAAGCACAACTGTATTACCTTCCTTACAAGCTTTCACTTTAATCTTTTCTCTACTACCTGATGAATACTTAATCGCATTCGATAGTATTTGTCCGATTAAAAATTGTAACCATTTCACATCACTTTCTACAGTAATATCCTTATCAATTTCAAGCTCTGGATATACAAAATTCCGGATAAAGAATCGTTTATGTTCATGTACCGAATCATTCACTATTTTATGTAGTTGTACCCTTTCTACATAAAAGTCTTGTGTAAACGCTTCTAAACGTGCGACATACAGAGCCATTTCTAATCCCTTTTTTAATCGATCAGTTTCCTCATTTATACTTTCAAAACGTGAATCTACTTCATCCTGTGTAATTAATTCTATTACAGATAAAGGTGTTTTCATTTGATGGATCCACTGATTCATAAAGGTTAAATGGTCATTATTTTTTCTCTCTTGCATTTGCAGCTGATTTTGATAATGTCTATATTGCACCTCAAGTAATTCTTGAAGAGCAGCCGATACAGCTGCAAAATCAGATTTTTGAACAGATTCATCCAAAGATTGCATGGGGTTTGCTAAGCGCTCATAAAAAGAACGATGTGTAAAATAACGAAACATTAAATAACTTCCCATAAAGAAAACACCTAGAAACATTGCATATAACGCCGTTGTAATATGATTATGCCCATCAAACCAATATACGAGAAATATAGCTAGTAGTTGAATTATGGTAAAGCAAATAAGTGGTATATGATCACGTATAAACAACCTTATCATTTTTCTATACCATTATCCCAAGTAATATGAAATCTATATCCAACACTACGAATTGTTTCAATCGCACCTTCTATATGCAACATTTGTAACTTTTTACGCACACGTGTTGTATTTACACTTAATGTATTATCATCAACATAAGATTCACTATCCCATAATTTATTAAGTAACACTTCTCTACTCACAACACGCGGATAATTTTTCATTAATGTCTCTAATAAAATAGCTTCGTTTCTCGTTATATCAATCTCGTCATTTCTAAGTTTCAATACAAGTCTTTCAGGATATAAACAAAGGCCATGTTGCTCAATCATTCGTTCTTCTAGTTTCGGTGCATAATCTCCATATGCACGTCTTAAATGACTACGAATTTTCGCCACTACAACTTCATAATGAAAAGGCTTCGGAATAAAATCATCGCCACCGTTTTCTAACGCCATAACTTGATCCATCGTGCCTTCACGGGCCGAAATGAATAGTATCGGACATGTTGAAACTCCGCGAATTTGACGACACCAAAAGTACCCATCAAAACTCGGTAAATTAATATCTAATAAAACTAACTCTGGTTGTTCTTCTAAAAAAATGTTTAATACATTTTGAAAGTCCGATACAATAACTCCTTGATAACCATATTTCGCAACATGTGTCGATAATAGTTCTGCAATTTTCATATCGTCTTCTACAATCATAATTTTGACCATTATTGAACTCCTTTTTAATCCGCAATCTCAAATATACTTATATAGAATAAATACTACCTCTTTTCACAAAATCCGTAAATTAAAAAAGGATGCTTTTATACAAAAGTATCCTTTTTCGTCCCTTATCTATTTAATATGAAATTTACTAAAAATAAATCCTAGTTTCTCCACATAATCCATTCCTAGTTCCATACGCGCTGTTTTCAGCGGATCCACAACTTGGCAAACTTTTAAATTACCTGCTGCCGATAATAAAAGCGTTGCATCAGCTTTAGACATTGCTAATTCTTCATGTAAAAATGTCACCATATTACGTACAGCACGATTTGCTGCATCATCTAACAATTTCTCTGAAGCAATCGTCATCATTTTTTCTTTTTGAATAGCCATTGGTAATGGCCATTGTTTTCCTTTTATGATTTGAACTGTTACCGTTACCTCACCAGCAACCTCTACACCACTAACACCAATTTCACCATCACCCATTGCTGCGTGTAAATCACCTAATGCTAATAGTGCTCCTGGGACATTAACTGGTAGTAGTAATATTGTTCCTTCTTTAATTTCTTTACAGTCCATACTCCCGCCGTGATCATGCGGTGTGCCACATGAAATGCTCTCTTCTTTCGGTGCAGTACCAATTACCCCAATCATTGGATTAATCGGGATTTGTAGTTCACTTGAAAACAAAACATATTCATTATGTATTGGGACAATTTTCACTGTATTTTCATTTAACTCATCACCCATTACACCAAGGTTTGCACCTGTAGTTAAAACGCCCTGCTCTGCAATTTCAATTTTTTCAATCGTTACGACTAATATATCGCCAGGTTCTGCTCCTTTAACATATACAGGTCCAGTCGCTGGATTAATTCGGTTCCAATCTAATTCTTGAAACACAACATCTTCAGAATTGATTTGATTTTCAAAGCAATCATATGTTTCAAATACAAGACTGCTCCCAATTTCTACTTCCATACACGGCTTATTTTCTGGTGACATTGAGTAAATGATATGGTCTTTATGAATTCGATACATAATACCTCTCCCTTTTATATTTATCTACTATTACTAATTAGCTTTTTTTATACAAGCTCCTCATAAAATTAAATGTTATTTTTATGTAAAAAAGCACGCAGATTGTTTTATAACATACACTCTTTACTATAACAGAAAGGTGGTATCACTATGCCCCTTATTCCATACAACGAAAGTGATGTTGATTTACTAGCTCGATTAATTCGCGCTGAAGCTGAAGGCGAAGGTCGCCAAGGTGAGGAGTTAGTTGGATGCGTTGTAGTAAACCGTGTATTTTGTGATTGCTTAGATTTTAAACAACTCCGTACCGTGCGAGACGCTGTATATCAAAGCCCCGGCGGATTTGAAGCAGTACAATATGGATATTTTTATCAACGCGCTCGTGAATCAGAAAAAGAAATCGCACGAAAAGTTTTACAAGGTCAATGGCGCTGGCCTGCACGATGGGCTCTTTGGTATTTCCGTCCAGTTGGAGCTTGTCCACCTGAATGGTATAACCAGCCATTTGTAGGACAGTTTAAAAGCCATTGTTTTTATGAACCAAGTGGTGATGAATGTCCGAAAATGTATTCACGATAGTAAAATTTGCAACGCAAGTACTTAGAAATTTTGGTACTTGCGTTGCTTTTAACTGTGTTTTAGAAATCTAATAGTGTGATGAATTTTTCTATGCCTACTACATGTATTAATAATGGTATACGAGGACCATTTGATTGATTCATAATGAGCTTATATATAATAGTGAATAATTGTTTTTGATTTTCTTTCATTATTTTTTTATTTTCATGATGACAAATCGCATATAATTGCTCCATTAAGTTAGAGTAATCTTTATTAGAACGAAGTATTTTACAAACTTCTACTAGCCATTCTTTCTGCCTTTCATCTAATGTGTAGTAAAAAAACTCTGCATTTTTCTCCTCATTTACCGCGATTAATTTTTCAGATTGAAAGTTTCTTATCCAATACTCTGCGCGATTACTTATCGCTCTCATTTCATCTAATGCATAGCTCCTATCTATTTTCTTTAATATCCCCTGTAAAATAGTTGAATCAAAATTTAATAATGGTAACGTTCCTGCTACTTGATTAAATTTCGGATATTCTTTAAACTCACTATCAACTCTAGAGATTTTAATTGCATCAAATAAATCTTCATTTTTGAGCGTTTTATTTTCATAACTATCTTTCAATCGCTCATACTCTGTATAATTACGAATCACATCTTCATCCAACCCAATATGAAAAGCAGCGCCTGGTTTGTATTTTGCAAACATAAAGAGAATTACTTCTGGTATATACACTTTCAATAAATCGCTTGGTGTAATACTATTCCCTGAAGAACTAGACATTTTTTCATGATTCCCTTTAATACCAATAAAATCGTAAGAAACGTAATGAGGTGCTTCTCGATTGAATATTTTCCTTGCAATTTCTTTTGATACATTATAACTACCCGTTTCTGATGAATGATCTCTACCGCCCGGTTCAAAAATAACATCCTCTATCATCCATCTCATCGGCCAATCGATTTTCCAGTTTAGTTTCATTTTATTTGTATTTAATACGGATAACTCTTTTTCATTTCCGCATTCACATTCATACCGGACTGTTTTTAATACTTCATCAAAATGTGTAATAGTTGTTGTATCTTTTCCGCATCTCTCACAATATAATGTAGCTGGATAAAAGCTCTCTCGCTCTTCTTCACTACACTCTCCAGTTTTAAAACCCATTAAAATATCATATATTTCTTTTCCTTTATACAAGGCCTCTAATATATTTTCGTTATATCTTCCGCTTCTATATTCATCATGTTGATAAATAAATTCTACTTCAATTCCAAATGCTTGAAGCGATTTTTCAAACTCTTTTTCAAAATGCTCCGCATACGAGTTATGACATCCATACGGATCTGGAATATCACAGTATGGCATACCAATATACTTTGCAAAAGATGGATCAATATTTTTTGGAACTTTTCTAAACCTATCATAATCATCCCACGAAAATATAAAACGAGTCTTTTTCCCTAAATCTTGAAGTGCTCTTACTACGAAATAAGTCGTTACGATTTCACGAAAGTTCCCAATATGAACAGAACCTGACGGACTAATTCCAGATGCACAAACAAACATTTCTTTATTTGGATGTTTCCTAATTAATTCATGTGCTACTTCATACGCCCAATGCATATATTACTCACCTCAATTATTTTTTGTTTCTCATTTCCAGTTTTATGCAACAAAAAAACTCTCGTCCTCAAGATTATTCATCTTGAGGACGAGAGTTGTTAGCTTCGCGGTACCACCTCAGTTTGTTAATATGTCACCATATTAACCTCTTCAGGTACGGCAAAATATGCTTATACCCTATCTCTATAACGGGAGAACCCGTCGCACCATCCCTAACTAAATTAGTTCCTTGCGCAGCTCCAAGTCTTTTTTCATTAAGATGTATACCGCTCTTTCTCAGCTACCAGAGCTCTCTGTACGTATTCTTTCTTAACTACTCTTCTCTTCTATGCCTTAAATATTAGTTTTTTAATATGATAATTTATAACACTTTTATTGTCAAACTTTTCCGAATCGAAATCGTAAAATTATCTAAAAAAATTCTTTATCGCTTCTAATTGAATTTTGTGGCTACACTCATCACAACAATATGCCCCTTTTGGTTTCTCTTTAAATCGCTTATATTTTTCACTACCTTCGTAAACACGAAATATATTCTTACAAGAAAAGCAAACAATCTCATAAAACATCATATGCATTTTCCTCTCCGTGTTTATAAACCTTTTAATCACTTGAGAAGATTAGTTTTCTAGAGCACAAATCATAATATCCTCTGACTAAAAGGTTTACCTCTATTCTTATCGAATTATATTAATATCTTATAACGCGAGGTGAACATCTTGTTCAGTAATATAGACTTAGTTTTAAATGTTAAAGCAAGTTTAGCTGAAGGACCATGTTGGAATGAAAAAAAGCAACTTTTATATTGGGTTGATATTATGGAGAAAAAATTATGCATATATAATCCTACTACCAATACGAACCGAGTAATCGCTCTCAATCAACAAATTGGCTGTGTTGTTCCATATTTAGAGGATGTACTACTCTTAGCTATGGAAAAAGGCTTTTATTCTATTAATGTAAATACCGAAAAACTGACACATATTTTTGACCCCGAACCTCATTTAATAGAAAATCGTTTTAATGATGGAAAATGTGATCCAGCTGGTCGTTTCTGGGCAGGTACTACAGATACATACGGTATGAATGCTGCAGGTTCCTTATATTGTTTACATAATAATTTGAGTGTAGAGAAAAAAGTTTCACATGTAAATACTTCAAACGGAATCGCTTGGTCACCTGATCATACATCCCTTTACTTTATAGATACACCTACTAAAAAAGTGGTTCGCTATCAATATAATATACGTACTGGAGACATTCATAATCCAAGTGATGTAATCATTTTCTCTGAAAATGATGGTCTACCTGATGGTATGACAATTGACGAAGAAGGTTGTTTATGGATTGCACATTGGGGAGGTTCAAAAATAACTAGATGGAATCCCTCTACTGGAGAACAAATATTAAGTATTCCAATTCCTGCGTTATATGTAACATCATGTACATTTGGTGGACCTAACTTAACTGATTTATATGTTACAACAGCCAGAACAAGAATGACGGATGACGAATTAAAAGAGTATCCACATGCTGGTGGTATTTTTCGAATTCAAACAAATGTTAAAGGCTGCCCCACCTATTCATTTTGTAATAAAAATATTGGAGCTGAAACAATATGAACCGTATCGATTACATAAGACAAGAAGAAAAGAACTATCACGATCTTTGCTATGAACAATATAAACTATTTGAAACTGGATCTTGGCTTCACAAGCCGGTTAAAACAGTTATAGATTTAATGGACTACTTTGAAGAGAAAAACAAATTACAAGTGCTTGACCTTGGCTCTGGCGTCGGTAGAAATAGCATTCCAATTGCACAAAAGATTAAAAATGCTAGCGGAACTGTTACATGTGTTGATTTACTTAATTCCGCTTTAACAAAGCTACAAATTTATAGCAAAGAACATGACGTATTCGAGGTTATAAAAACAGAACAAGCAGCAATTGAAAACTATCATATTAGAACTAATACTTATGACTATATCGTTGCAGTATCAAGTTTAGAGCATGTTAAATCAGAAGAAGATTTAAAAAACGTGCTCCAATCTATGAAAAGAGGTACAAAAAACGGTGGTATTAATTGTTTAATTATTAACTCTAACATACAAGAAATTGATTTAAAAACGAATGAAGAATTAGAGGCTTTAATTGAAATTAATCTCCTAACTGAAGAAATGATACGCCTATTAAAAAGTATTTATAAAGGATGGAAAGAAGTAAAAGTTGAAATAAAAGAATTAGCTTATAATATAGTTCGTAATGAAAGACACATTCGATTAAAAACAAATGCCATTACATTTGTCATTCGGAAATAATACTATAAAAAGTAAGGATATTTCCTCATATATTCATAGGAATACCCTTACCTTTTATTTTCATAAAATTATTTTGTTATTAGTTTTCGCATCATTTAAAATATAATTTTCTTTCGACATACTACTCAGCTATTAATTGAATTCATTAACTGGAAGAAATATTCTGCTTCATGAGTCTCATTCAATTTATACCATGAATGAAGTGTATCCGGCGCAAATACATCTAATTTTTTCAGTACTTCCATGGCAAATTCTAGAGGCGCTACACCCGATGCAGTAATAAGGTTTCTACTAGACGCTACAGGTCCCACTTCATAAAAATTTTCTCCTTTATAAGTAGGACAAACCATTTTCATATACTCTAAACTATTACTTGTGTGATTTATAGAATCCAAGTAACCGTAATTTGCAAGACCTATAGTTGCACCGCAAATTGCTGCTACAATTGTACCAAGTTTTAAAGCTTCACCAACTGTTTTCAAAATAGGTTTATGTATTTCTTCACTCCAAGTATTCCCTCCAGGTAAAATTAATAAATCGTTACTCTCAAGGATACATTCATCTAGGGAAATATCCGGCTTTATATTCAAGCCCCCCATTGAAATAATCGTTTCTCTATTTATTCCAACTGTAACTACTTTAAAAGGCGCTACATCTTTTTTGAAATATCTCCCTGTATTAAGTTCAGCAATTAAATGTCCGTATTCCCAATCAGACATCGTGTCAAATACATATAGATAGGCTTTTCTTGTTTGCATTCAATAACACTCCATTCATATACTACACTCTTAATTAAAACAAGTGCTCTTTTCAGTTTAACATTTTATTCAATATTTATGGTTTAAAATTCCAAATAAAAGAGCACTTGTTTCCGCAAGTGCTCTTTTGGGGATTTTGAGATACCCTATTAACGAAAGTTAAGGTTACTTAAAGTTAAAAGGTATTTATATTATATGCTTGTCCTTTTTATTTGTGCATAATCAATATATAAACATCTTTAATCATTCTTAATAACTTTTAGTTATCGTTCTTTCTTACATTTTATCATTAAGAAATTGATTGAAGGTTTATTTGCCATGTTCTTATTTGGTTCATCAATTTCCGAAACTTTTACTAATCTATATTGATTAAAATCTTTTTTTATAGATTCAGAATCATAAAAGAACATTTTTACACCTTCCATTATCTCATAATAATCTTTATCCAACTGTTTTCCTTTTCCGTACATGGGAGCTTTTTTAGAAACAGTTGTAAAAACCATATATCCGCCTGGTTTTAACTGATTATAACAATCTTCAATAAATTTCTCTCTTTCCTGTTCATTCAACAAATGAAGAAGTGCATGACTAAATATCCCATCATACAGTTTATTATCAAAAGGCATTTCGTTTACTGAACCGTGATACATACTAACATCTTCTAGTCCGTTTTCTCTTGCTAAATCGATCGCTGTTTTCGAAATTTCAATACCTGTTACATTTATACCATTATCGATAAAAACCTTTGCATTTCTTCCATATCCAATACCCGGAACTAATATATTCTTAACGTTCTTTTCAAGAAAAAAATCTTTTGTCAAAATTGCAGATTCTGTAGGTTCAAATCCCCACATCGTTTGTTTTTCGATAAAACTTGATTCCCAAAATTCCATTATGTATCTATCTCCTTATTTTCAATCCATTTTTAGTATCACATTAAAAACTTATAAACTTTAACGCTGCGTCTACCTATGCCAAATTAGTTTTTTACCACATTCACTATAAGTCCATTGAATATAGCACAATTATAAGCCTATATCTATTATAATGATTGGTTTAAAATCCACCCTATTTTATTAATCCTTACGTTTGTAGAAAAATAAAAAAGCCAATACTTCCGTTTGAAGTGACCCCCGAAAGTTAGACAGGTCGTTTCATTAGGCAGCCTCTAGGGTATGAGCCCGGTATTGTACTGGGCTCATACCCTTTAATTTTGCCTTAATTCTTTTATGATTATAGTATTCTATATACTTTGCTAATTCTTGTTTGAAATGTGTTATACTTTCAAATTCTTTTCGATACAGAAATTCCGATTTCATAATACCGAAGAAATTTTCAATAACGGCATTGTCATAACAGTTTCCTTTGCGAGACATACTTTGAGTTATGCCACAATTCTTAAGAGAATGGCGGTATTGTTTCATTTGATAGTGCCAACC